>JAFBAJ010000370.1 GCA_019247865.1 Acidobacteriota bacterium | reverse complement strand
GCTGTGAGGCTTTCCCGCACGGGTCGGCTCTGCAAATTAAAACTCTGGATTCAATGTCGGACCGGGTGCTCTTTGGCGTAGCTGTACGCGCACCACGCCGCCACGATGTGACAGACCCAGCCGAGCGTGCCGCCCGTCCCGAGCCAGAAGCCCGGAGTCAGGATCAGCCACAGAATGCCCGCCACAATTCTGCCGTTATAAATCTGGCCCACGCCCGGAACCAGCAAACTCAGGATACCTGCCAACATCGGATCACGCATCGAATGAAAACCTCCACCCGACTATACGCAGAGAAACGGCTCGGGGTTCGGAAAAGAGTCCACAGATTTTCGCGGATGCGCACGGATAAAAGCCGGAACTCTTAATCCGTGCGCGTCCGCGAAAATCTGTGGCTTATTTCGGCTCTACTCTTTTGACATCCACGATCTCGCCGTGGAACTTATGCAGGACTTGCTGGACGGCCGGATGCTGTTCGGCCATTTCGCGGAGCTGCTGTTTGTCGCGGCGCGCTTCATCATCTTTTGACAAAGGCATGTCGTCCGGCTGTGCGCCGCGTTCCTTGACGCTGATGCGGACGCCTATGTCGTGGCCGAGAATTTCGCGGCAGACTTCGCGCAGGTTCTTGATGCCTTCGGGCTTGGCGAGCGTGTCGCGCAGGTGCTTCGCGTCGGGCGGGAACTCGACGTAGAGCTCGCCGTCCTCAACTCCAACCCTGTGCGCGGCATCGAGCGCGGTCACGAGAAACATGCGCCGACGCTTTTCGAGCGCGGCCTTGATCTGTCCGATGAGCGAGCTCGGCGCAGCAGGTATTTGAGAAGGAGGCTCCGGCGCGCGCTCAGGCTCAGGCTCCGGCGGAGCAGCGGGAGGGACGAGCGTCAGCGCTGGCGGCTCGGCTGCTGTAACGGCTGTAGCGGCTGTAGCTGTGCGCGGCGTCCCGCCGACTCCTTCAAACGGAACCTCTTCGGGAGCCAGCCGCGCGGCCTGTCCTCCAGCCTCCGCGCGCGGCATACGCGTTGAGCTGGAAGTCTTGCCGCTCGTGCCGCTTGAGCTGCCCCCGCTCGCGGGCGGCGTGCGTTGCGGCAAAGCCGGAGCCGTGCCCGTCCGTAAAGATTCTTCGAGCGCGTCGAGGCGTGCCAGCAGCTCCGTCAGCGGAGCGAGCCGCCGCATCTCCATCAGCTTCACCAATCCGACTTCGAGCTGGTAGCGCGGATGCGCGGCCGTGCGCAGACTGTTCTCCGTCTCGGTCAGCGAATGAAAGAAGCGTATCAGGTCCGATTCTGTAAAGCTCGCGGCCTGTCGCGCCAGCTCCTTCCGGTCGACGCCGGACGAATCCAGAGACGCGCCCATCTCGCCGGAGACTTTGGCGACGAGCGGGTCGCGCAGGTGCGCCAGCAGGTCTCTGCAAAAATTGCGCAGGTCGTGGCCGCGCATCACCAGATCATCCACCACCGCGAGCGCATCTGCCGGACGCGTCGCGGCGATGCCTTCCATCACGCGCGCCAGCAGCTCCGAGCCAGCGATGCCGAGCGCCGCTTCGACATCGGCCGCTTCGATCTTCTCGCCCGCGAAGCTGATGACCTGATCGAAGGCGCTCTGCGCGTCACGCATCGAGCCTTCGCCTGCGCGCGCGACTTCGCGCAGAGCGTCATCCGTGACCTTGATCTTCTCCGCGTCGGCGATAAAGCGCAGGCGTTCGGCGATCTTGGCGGCGGCGATGGTGCGAAACTCGAACTGCTGGCAACGCGAGAGGATCGTGTCGGGCAGCTTGTGGCTCTCGGTCGTCGCCATGATAAAGACGACGCGCGGCGGCGGCTCTTCGAGCGTCTTCAACAAAGCATTGAAGGCCGGGGTCGAGAGCATGTGAACTTCGTCGATGATGAAAACTTTGTAACGGTCGCGCGCCGGAGAGATGCCGATGGTGTCAATGATGCTGTCGCGCACATTCTGGACGCCGGTCGCAGAGGCCGCGTCGATCTCCTGCACGTCAATCGAACGTCCCTCTG
>JAFBAJ010000004.1 GCA_019247865.1 Acidobacteriota bacterium | reverse complement strand
AATGATGCGTCCGAGCCTGATGATCTTTTCGGGACGCGGGCGGCAGGCGCGGCTCAACGCTTTCGTGCGCGTGGCGATGCACCGCGCGGTCGCGCTGGTCGGCGCGATTCTCTCGCTGCCGCTCGTCATCATCACGGCGCTGCTCATCAAGCTCGAATCCAAAGGGCCTGTGCTCTACCGGCAGGAGCGCGTCGGGCGCAACGGCCGCCCCTTCACTTTGATGAAGTTCCGCTCGATGCGGGTGGACGCGGAGAAGAACGGCCCCGTCTGGGCGCAGGACCGGGACGACCGCACGACGCGCGTCGGGCGCATCATCCGCCGCATACGCGTGGACGAGATTCCGCAGTTCTGGAACATCCTGCGCGGCGAGATGAACTTCGTCGGGCCGCGTCCCGAACGCCCGCACTTCATCCGGCAGCTCGCCGAAGAGATTCCGTATTACGAGCAGCGCCACCTGATCGCGCCGGGGCTGACCGGCTGGGCGCAGATCAAATACCCTTACGGAGCCTCGGTCGAAGACGCGCGCCAGAAGCTCCAATACGATCTTTATTACATCAAGAACCAGAGCCTGCTCCTCGATGCCGCGATTCTCTTTGAGACGATCAAGACGATCATTTTCAGTCGCGGCGCAAGATAAGAAATTTGCCACAGAGGCACAGAGAGACAGAGGAAGGAAAATGAAACAGAACGAGGCCGCACAAATTTTCGATATTTGCTCTGTGCCTCTGTGTCTCTGTGGCTAATAAGGTTGGAGGTTTAAGAAGATGAAAGCCATGCTCAAACTAATGATGCTCTCGCTCGTCGTCATGCTGGCCGGCCAGCTCGCCTACGCGCAGCAACAGGACGGCAAGGAGAAGAAGAAGTCCGGCTTCTATGAAAAGGTCTTCGGGCAGGACGCGAAGACGAAGCAGAAGGGGCAGACAGCATCTTCTTCATCCACATCTGCGGCGCGGCTGGAGCCGGACGACACGACCTCTCTGCCGTCGGACGTGCCCGCCGAGATTCAGGCCAACCGGCGCGGCCTAATGTCCGAGGAAGAGGCCGCCATCGTGCCTTACTACAACAACTTCATGACGACCTACCGGCTCGGCCCGGAGGACGTGCTCTCCGTCTCTGTCTTCGGACAGGATCGTTACTCGCGGCAGAACATCATCGTCCCGCCGGACGGGCGCATCAGCTACCCGCTCATTCCCGAAGGCATCTTCGTCGCGGGCAAGACGACGATGCAGGTTCAGGACGAGCTGGCGAAGAAGCTCGACGAGTACATCATCGACCCTAAGATCACGGTCACGCTGGAGCAGGCGAAGTCCGCGCGCTACAGCGTGCTCGGCGATGTCGGGACGCCCGGCATTCGCACGATGACGCGCCGCGTCAGCGTCTACGAAGCGATTGCCGAAGCGGGCGGCGTGCTCACCACCGGCGACAAGAGCAAGGTCTTTATCCTCCGCCGCCAGACGGACGGACGCCTCTCTCCGATCTTCGTCAACATCAAGGATATTGAGCGCGGCCGAGCCAAAGAGATGGCCTATCTCATTCCCGGCGACCAGGTGGTCGTGCCCGGCAACAAGCTGAAGACCTATCAGCAGGTGATGAGCTTCACCTCGGTCATCGGCTTCGCCAAACTCTTCTTCGGAGGCTGGTAAAAAGCCTGCTCAAGAGGGACACTCGATGTCAAAAAAATCTTCTTCTCCCAAAACGCCCTTAGCCCAGTTGATCACGGACCGGTTGCAGGAGCTCGGCCTGAAGCAGGTCGACTTCTGCCGCCAGACAGGTTTCGATCAGGGGTTGCTCTCCAAGCTCCAGACCTCTGTCATCACGACCATCAATCTCGAAAGCGCGCTCCGTCTCGCCGACGGCCTCAAGGTCGCACCGGGCGACATCCTGACGCTGCTCGGCAAAACCGACGCGCACATCCTGATTAAAAAGCTGTACGGCAATAACGTCTGCGCGCAGTGCGCGGGCGAGAACGTGACGCCGGAGCCCGTGCGCTGGATCACGCGCGCCGCCGAGCAGGCTTTCACGCTGGGGCGCGATGTCTCGCCCGTCCTGATGCTCCTCCAGCACCTCAGCACCGCGCGCCGCACCTCCGCCGAAGCCGAACGCCTCCGCATCGGAGGCCATTCGTAAATTTTTAAGCCACAGAGGACACAGAGCGCACAGAGGAAAAGGAATTGAAAAACTGCTTGAGCTTCTTTTTTTATCTCTGTGCTCTCTGTGTCCTCTGTGGCTAATCTTAAAGAACTGACATGCGCTCTGCCTCCAAAGAGAAACTTGTTCAA
>JAFBAJ010000571.1 GCA_019247865.1 Acidobacteriota bacterium | reverse complement strand
GCCCACCCTCTTCGACTTCGACGTTGACGGCAAGAGCGACCTTGCCGTCTTTCGTCCGTCCGATGCGAGTTGGCATCTCCTCAAAAGCAGCAATAACAACTATTCCGCGACGACGTTCGGCCTGCCTGACGATAAGCTTGTGCCCGGCGATTATGACTTGGACGGCATTACCGACTTTGCAGTTTTTCGACCGTCAGATGGCGTCTGGTATATCTTGAACAGTTTGACCAACCAGGTCAGCACTATGAAGTTCGGGCAGGCAGGCGACATTCCCGTTCCCGCTGATTACAACAACGACGCCCGCATCGATTTTGCCGTCTATCGTCCTTCGACCGGAGTCTGGTGGTTGGCTCTGAGTGACGGGAGATTTAACCGGAACATTACTATCAAGGCAATACCATTCGGCGCGGCTGGAGACATTCCGACGGTTGGCGATTTCGATGGCGACGGGCGGGCGGACATCGCCGTCTGGCGACCATCGAACGGCATCTGGTATCGTTTAAATAGTTCCACCAATCAATTGTTTGCTTACCAGCTCGGCGTCGAAGGAGACAAGCCAACACCGGCAGACTATGACGGCGACAGCAAAACCGACATCTCAGTTTATCGCCCGTCAAACGGCACCTGGTATCGCTTGAACAGCTCGGATAATTCATTGACGGCTGTGCGGTTTGGTATCGAGGAAGACAAACCCGTTCCGGCGGATTATGACGGCGACGGCAAAGCTGACATCGGCGTGTTTCGACCGTCAAGCGGCGTGTGGTATGAGCTACGTTCGACGCAAGGCTCCAGCGCACAGCCGTTCGGCCTCAGCGGAGATGTGCCGATTCAGAATGCTTTTGTGCCTTAAAACAGAAGCCGCGAACTGCACTGCGTCGTAGCATTGCAAACCGTGAATGTTGTCGAGCCGGATCGCTCTGACTGTGCCCTTACGTTGCGACGTGACAATTTCAGTTGGAATATAATCAAGCAGGATTTGGCAAACAATTTTCTCACACATCAAACTAGTTGACGTATAATCAATCTTCTCAAAGACAGTTCATCGCCAGCCCCTGAATTCTACTTTCACCCGTAAGCCCTGCTTACCTTACCAGGAGTTGAAACCATGAAGACCTATCCTCTCGCTGTGACCTCGTCTTCACGCCGGTTGATGTTGGCCTGCGGACTCTCAATCATCGGCCTCCTGTTTTTATTTCCCGCTCAATCAGTTGAAATGCGCGTCCGCTCCGCCACGCCGGAAGTAAATTCCGGCACCGGAAAATTGGCTTATGCGCTTACCAGAAGCATACTTGGGACGGGCTCCTTTACAATCATCTATACCGGTAATGCGGACGGTACGAATCAAACTCCGATCAGTTCCATAGGCTTTTACGAACCTGCGTGGTCGCCCGACGGCACGAAGCTCGTCTGTTCTACCAACCCGGGTGGCGACGGCGGAATCTGGGTGTTGAAAGCCGACGGCACGGATCGAGTTAACCTGGGGGCTTCGGGGCGAAGTCCGGCGTGGTCTGTGACGGGCAAGATCGCGTACGACCACAGCGGGGAAATCTGGACGATGAACGCGGACGGCTCGAATCAAGCCCGCTTTCCCGGCATCAGGCAGCTCTCGGCCAGTACGCCCGCGTGGTCGTCCGACGGGATGAAGCTCGCCTTTTCGAGCGGCGGCGCAATTTGGGTAATAAATGCCGACGGCACAGGCCAACGACGCCTCACGGTGGGCACGTCATCCGACAGCAGCCCGACGTGGTCAAACGACGGCACCAAAATCGCTTTTTCAAGGTTTGCACCGTTGCCCTTACTCCTTTCCGGAGCGTATACCGCCGACATCAGAGTGATTAACGTGGACGGCACCAACGAAATTCCCCTGACCACGCCCGGGGCGTACGTCAGCGACAGCAACCCGGCGTGGTCAAGCGACGGCACGAAAATCGCGTTTTCAAGAAGAGATATATACGGTAGCGGAATTTATATCATGAACACGGACGGCACAGATCAGATTGGACTTGGCGCTGGTGCTGATCCGTCGTGGCAGCCTGTCCCGTACGTGCCGAACACTCTTGCAATTACGGGACGCCACCTATACACCGGTCGGGGCATCTCCGGTGCCGTAATTAATCTGAGCGGTCCGATTAACGCTTTTACCACCACTGACTACGTCGGCAATTACACCTTTTCAAATCTTCCGCGGGGCGGCCATTACATCGTTTCGCCTTCGCTTCCCGCTCACTATTTCACGCCCGCGCAAAGGGTTGTGAATAATCTCGACCGCAACCGGATCATTAATTTTGTCGTCGCCGAAACGTGCGCGACGGCGAAATGTATCGGGAACGGGAAAATCGCGTATGCATATAACAGATCTGTCGCTTTGATAAACTGGGACGGCTCGTCGCTAGGTAGCATTTCATCCGGCGGCAGCAGCTTGAACATCGAACCGGCGTGGTCGCCCGACGGCTTGAGCATTGTCTTCTCTACAAATCGCGACGGCAACTTCGAGATTTATTCGACGAACGCTTCCGGCTCCCAGCCTGTACGTTTGATGAATAATCCGGCAGCCGACACCTCGCCCTCTTATTCACCTGATGGCTTATCAATCGTGTTCGTCAGCGACCGCGACGGCAACAAAGAGATTTACAAGATGAACGCGGACGGCTCGAACCAAGTCCGCCTGACGACCGAAACGACCAACGATTCAGCCCCGGCTTACTCGCCCGACGGGCAGAAGATCATCTTTGTCAGCGATCGTGTGACTGGCGGGCAGCGGCTGTTCACGATGAACCCGGACGGCTCGAATCAGCAGATGCTTTCCGACATCGCCGGTTCTTATAGTCGCCCATCGTACTCGCCCGATGGACGAAAAATCATCTTCTCCTACGGCACGGACATCAACACACGACGCGTCTGGACGATGAACGCAGACGGCTCAGGTCGCACACAATTTCCTGTCGGGCGTGAAGCCCCTGCCTACTCGCCCAATGGCAGAAAAGTCGTTTTTTCCTGCTGCCCTAGCGGCCCTTCATCGCCGGACGCTGGCGTTCGCACGGCAAACGCTGATGGAAGCGGGGAACGAGTTGTGGCTGCTCTCCCTGATCCCAGTTCACCCAGTTGGCAGCCGATTCGTGTGACGCGACGTGCGCCCTTTGATTTCGATGGCGACGAGCGAGCAGACTTGGCTGTCTTCCGCCCGGCGGACGGAATCTGGTACTCGCTCGGCTCGCAAAGCGGCCCCAGTTCAGTGCAGTGGGGAAGCGCCGCCGACAAGCTCACGCCCGCAGATTACGACGGCGACTTGAAGACTGACCTCGCCGTCTGGCACGAAGTCGGCCCGGACGGAGTTTTCTACATTCTGAACAGCTCCGACAACACTGTTCGCACGGAGACGTTCGGCCTGGCGGGCGACGTTCCCGCGCCGGGCGATTGGGACGGCGACGGCAAAGCCGATCTCTCGGTCTATCGCGGCGGCGCGCAAAGCACCTTTTATTATCGCGCCTCGATGGCGAATCCTGACCAAACCCTGACCTCTCTGGCGTGGGGAACTGCGGACGACAAACCCTTGTCGGGAGATTTCGACGGCGACGGCAAAACGGATGCGGCAATTTTCCGACCGTCGAACGGAACGTGGTATGTACTGAAAAGCTCCGACGGTCAAGTGCTGGCAACTATTTTCGGTGCCGCTTCGGACAAGATTGTTCCGGCAGATTACGACGGCGATGGTAAAACCGATTACGCCATTTATCGCGACGGCATGTGGTACATGCAACGCTCGACGCAAGGATTCCTGGCAGTTCAATACGGACTTTCCACCGATACGCCCGCGCCTGCCGATTACGACGGCGATGGGGTCGCCGACCTGGCGGTTTTCCGCGACGGCGTCTGGTATGTGTTGAAAACCCAGACGGGAACTACCGAGGTTAGGCAATTCGGGTTGAGCGGCGACAAAGCCGTTGCGTCGGCTTACGTCAGATAAGCAAACTTAGCTCTGTGAGAGGCTTTGCACATATATTCATGTGAAATGAATAAAAGTTATGGTTTATGCAGTTCTTTTTGAATTAATGTGCAAGGCTCTATTAACCAATCAAGCAATTGTCGGCGTGAGGTTCGACCGATCTTCGTTAGCCACATCAGGAAGGACGTGTCCACATAGATGATGGCTTCATCACGCTGAACGAGTAACGCTACTCGGTCAGTGAAGTCCGTTGAGCTTTCCAGTTCAATTGTATCTTCATGAGCCAACTTACTGTCGAAGCACCAGAAGCAGCTTCTGGCACGCGTTAACTTTGTATGGGATAAATCATTGGGGCGATGTTCAGTGAAAAGAACAGCCCGATACACGACGCGCTGGATTTAGGAAATCATGCCGGGAGAGCGTAACTTACCGACCATAGCACCCAACGCGTTTTAATAATATTATTACACAAATTGCCTGAGTATTGCGCAAACTTGTCAGTGTTAGTTCGGTCATGCCTATGTTCGCACACGAAACAACAATCATTTAATGCTCAATCGTGAAATAATCTGCTGGCTGTGCCTATCGCGCTTCACTGCGATCCTACCTATATAGACCCGCGTCGTAGCCAGGTTCTTATGTCCTAGAGCATCCTGCGTCTCGACGATGCTGCCGGTCTCTTCAGAAATTATCCGTGCGAACGTATGACGAGTTTGGTGAATATGAATCTTCTCGATGCCGGCAGCGCGCGCGTAGCCCTTCAGGTTTTTTGAGAAGGAGTGCGAAGAGAGCGGCGCACCAGCTCGACCCGCCCGGTCGTGACGGGTCCAGAGCGGGCGGTCACTCCCGAACGCGTTCGTCCGGTCGCATGCTCTGAGATAATCAAAAAGGGCATCTCGCACCAGTGGCTCATTAACCGCACGGCCCACGTAGTCCCCGCCTTTCACCCGACACCGTACGACGAGATCGTCATTCCTCAACTCGAGGTCTGAGCCTCGCAGCCCGATGACCTCTTGGCGGCGCATGCCGGTTGTGATGAACATTAGTAGTAGCGCGTAGTCACGCTTTCCGACCACGTCTCCAGCAGCGGCCCTCTCCATGACCACACGGATGAGGGCGCTGATCTGCTCATCATCGAGCGCCTTCGAGCTTTCGGTCTGGTAAGGCTTCGGGCACTTGGGTCGAGCATTCTGGGCGGGGTTGCTGGTGATGAACTGGCCAAGGGCCGGGTCGCGCATAACCCAAGTGTAAAAAGACGAGAGGCGGGAGATGCGAGCGTAGACAGTTGCCGGCTTAAATCCCTTCCCTTCCAAAGCGTCGCGCCAGCTCTTCACGTCGAGCGCGGTCACCTCACCCGGGTGCTTGCCACAGTGGGCGAAGAATGAAGAAACAGCTTGGCGTTTGCTTCGAAGTAGATCTTCACAACAGGCGCTCTCAGCGTCAGTCGTGGCGGCGGCCCAGAGATGGATGGCATTGAGCAGCGCCAAGTCAGCGGTCTGACCAGCTAACTGGAGGGCTTGAGACCGCTTTTCCCGATCTTGTTGAGGTTCTTCTATGCTCATAGAGACGCATCATAGCATAGAATTAAGGTTACCAGACTTAACAAGTCTGGTAATCTTAGTTAGAAAGTCATGGATTATTGCTGATTCTATCTGTAATATAACCTCGCTGTGAAACAATATCTCTAATAGAGGTCTGGCTGAGCTTTGAGAGCTACTTACAGACGAGAGCGACGGAGCGACCAATTTGCTTCAAGTTCAGCCATCCGTTCCGTCTTTGACCTCCTACGAGAAGCCCTCCCTCAAATTATCCCTAGCAATGAAAAAGAGTTAATACGGCTCCTGCGGGCCGCGCGACATCTGGAGCGCTACCCGGCCACAGATACCAAGCGCGGCCGTCCTACCCGATTCGAACGCATAACGCTTCTTAACGTGGCCTCTCACATGCGCACCATCCTCGAGCGTGAAACATCCGGCAGAGTGTCGTTTGCGAGCTTCGTGGACCATTATTTACGAATCCTCGACTTCCCTTCCGACGTGCAGGATGCGCTCTCGCGTAATGAAATCAACCTTTTTGAGGCGGAACAATTGGCTAGACTCTCCTCAAAAAAACTGGGATTTACGCCAGGACAAGCCCTCCGTAAACGCTCTGATCTCTTGAATGCTCACATCCAGGCACGGCTTTCGGGCGCTCGGCTTCGTCAGCGTGTCGAGGAATTACTCAAAACAGCTGATACGTCTGAAACAGGTGCAAATTCTGAATTGCCGGAAGACTTAAAGGACTTCGATCCGTATGATCCGACCCATCTTTTTACGACGAGATTAAAGACTGGGATTTACGCTCCGGGAGATCCGCCCGGAAGATTTGACTGATGATTTATTGGAAGAGTACTTGCGAGCCTGCGAGCCCCTATGGGCGGTCTTGGCTAAGATAGAACGTCGAAGAAAACCTGTACAACGTGAGATTTTGAAGATTTGATCTCCAAGCCAATCGAACCGCAGGAGATTTTACCGGGGTGAAATCTACCGGGGTAAAAGATACCGGGGTTAATTCTAAGATACAAGGTCCGCTAAAGCTGCGGCTGAAAGACGTAAGATCAGTCCGCGAGCCGCCCTGTCGTGCCCACCGAATCGCGCATGATGTTCGCCCTCCATGCTTCTAAGCACGTAGCCATCAGCAATTAAGGCATGTAGATGGGCGCGGCAAGACTTTTCATCCATATTTGTCTTGGCGGCAAGACGAGGAGTGCTGACTACCAGTTCTCGTTCCCAACCCTCGCTCCAGCGATACAGGCGCAATAGAATAGATTGGCGTGCAGGTGGGAACCGAGGGAGGATAACATCAAGAAAAAGCGCAATCTCCGGCAAAGGCTCCTCTTGCCGAGCCGCATCAACCACAGGAGATTCTACCGGGGTAATATTTACGGGGGTAATTTTTACCAGGGTAGAATCTACCGGGGTGCGCGCTACATCATCCGGACTTCTCCGCTGAGCATCCTCTAGCAGATCAGCCATAGGAGAGGGTGAGCGGCGAATCTGGAAGTTTTCAGGCAGGACAGAGCGGCCGAACTTCGGTCCGGGTTTGCGAGGCTCTTCCTGCTCTTTCGTCTGCTTAGTCATTATTTATAGGCTCACTTGGCTATATGCATCGCCCGCTTGCTTTCCTCTTTCTTTTGCGCAGGTAATTGGAGACGCGATAAGACCTCAGCCGCTAATTCATCGAACTGCTGGATGGCTCGCGACGAGCCGGCGGTCTGCGTTTGATACGAGTAGATAGGTACGTGATAAGCAGGTGCTTCCGCCAGCTTGGTATTAACGCTGATGATGGTCTCGAATATCTTGGAACCTAATGTTTGATCAGCGCGGACGGCCTCCACAGCATTGCGGGAGAGACTCGTTCTCGCATCGAATAAGGTAATCAAGGCACCCAATATGTTCAGTTTCCTCCGCGCGATCATCTCATCTAAGCTTAAAAGAAGATCTCCGACGCCTTCCAGAGGCAGATACTGAGCCGCAATGGGAACAATCACATGCTCGGCGGCTTTCAAAGAAGCGGTAAAAAGAAGGCCCAGATTTGGAGGGCAATCGAGAATCAGAAAATCATAATGCTCGGAGATTTCGCGCAATGCCTCTTCCAGACGGTCGATGGCCTGAGCCGTGTCCCTGTCAAATGCTGCCAGTCCGAGATTAGAAGGAATAACATCCAGCCGCTCAAAGGAGGTTTGATAAACCGCGCTTTGGATAGGCTCGAAATTCATTCGAGTCGGCCTGCCGGGCTGTGAATGATCCCAGCGGGTGCAAATCACATCGGTCAGAGCGACATCCAATTTTTCTCGGTCGTAAACGAAGGTGGAAGCATGAGCCTGCGGATCACAATCTACCAGCGCCACCTCATATCCCGCGACAGCCAGAGCTGCTGCCAGATTGACCGCCGTCGTGGTCTTTCCGACTCCGCCTTTCTGATTGGCAATTGCAATGATATGTGTTTTCTTCATCTCAGGCTGCTCCACTCATTTAATTCTCTAAGAGCTACGCCGCCGCACGGTCTGCCGCCTCCTTCAGACGGGTGATGTCAGCAAATCGAACCAACTTTTTGCGACGGTCCAGAGGATGATCATGCGTTTTCACGACGCCGTCGCGGATCAGGCGTGCCATCGTCTTAGACGAGACCCCCAGATAGCTCGTCGCCTCGGTCGTCGTCATCCATTGTTTAGCTTTTTTCCCGTTAGCCATTGAGCTAATAAACCTCCAAGTTTCTCGGGCCAACTGTATAGACCCTTTTACTTCCCGTCAATCACTTTTACATCGCTTTCCATTATTTCCCGAGATGACCGGGGGAGAATTTACCCCGGTAGAATTTACCCCGGTAATATTTAGGGGGGTAAAAGTAACCGTGGTAGAAAATACTGTGGATTGTCAGGAACTAGATTGCGTGGTAGATAGCTTGATCGATTAAGTGGGCGGCTTTTAAAGAGTCCCGGAAATAATTCGACCTGAAGCGGACAAGTTTGACGACCGAACGCTCCAGGTCAAATCAGAAACTCGCTTGATGGCGAGGCGGTATTTGTGTACTCAAAAACCGTCTACAGTTTAGTCAACTGTCGCGCGCTGTCAAGCCTTTTTAATCAGACGAGAGGCGATATGTCAGCAACAGGATTAACCGCGTACGCGCCACGCTTCGTTCGGCGCACTCAACTCGGCTCTCAAGAGTATCGCACCAACTTCCGTCAACTCGACTGTGAAGTGATCCGTGCGCTCATCTCGGAAGAAGCCACCAAGGTCACTTCCCAGATGAGCAAAATTTATCTGTGCCTGATCAATGCACCCACAGAGCTATGGGAGCGCGACGGAGTTCTCAGGTTTACTGGCTGCGAAAGGGAAGAGAAGTGGCAGACGGCCTGGGAGCAGCTCATCGAGTTGGCAGGCGTGGCATCGGCTACAGCGCGCAAGGCTCTCGTCTGGATGAGCGAGCAGGCCATCATC
>JAFBAJ010000529.1 GCA_019247865.1 Acidobacteriota bacterium | reverse complement strand
TCAATTCGGCTCCCGTGAGCAGCAGCGGCATGTACTATCAGCATGTGCGCAAGGTGCTCGCGAGCGGAGCTTTGCAGGACACGGATAATAACGTCGCGGATTTTGACATCGTTTCCACCCTGGCTCCCATCTACGGCACCGCCGGGCCGGAGAACCTGTCGAGCCCGCTGCCGCGCAGCAGCAGCCAAATCGCGCCGTCGCTGCTCGATGCTTCCGCGCCCGCCGGAGCCGCGCCCAATCAGGTCCGCAGCGGCAGCAGCAACAGCGGCACGCTCAGCGTGCGGCGCACCTACACCAACAACACCGGCGCGCCCGTGACGCGTTTGCGTTTTCGCATCACAGACCTTTCGACCGAAGGCAGCCGCACGGCGGACGAAGCGGAGCTGAGGTTCGTCGGCTCGCCGGACATCAGCGTCACGCTCGGCAACGGCAACGTCGTCGAGGTGCAGGGCACAAGGTTTGAGGGCGCGCTGGGAGGGATCATCGAGGGCGGCCTCAACTCGACCGCTTCGGTCGAGAGCGTGACGCCCGCTCATCCGCTCGCGCCAGGGGCGAGCATCAGCGTGCAGTTTCTCTTCAACGTGCGGATCGACGGCAGCTATCGCTTTGCCTTTGAAGCGCAGGCCACGAACGCTGCGCGCAAAGCTCCGTCCGATTTCGACGGCGACGGCAAGACGGACTTCGCCATCTTTCGCCGTTCCAACGGAACCTGGTATGCGCTGAGGAGCGGCAACGGCGGCCTGCTCTCGCAGCCGTTCGGCCTGCAGGGCGATTACATGGTGGTGCAGGATTACGATGGTGACGGCAAGAGCGACCTCGCCGTCTGGCGCGCGGCTATTCCTCTGACCGAGCCCGCAGTCTTTTACGTCCTGCGCAGTTCCGACAACACGCTGGCGGCGCAGGCCTGGGGCCGCTTCACGGACGTGCCCGTGCCGGATGATTACGACGGCGACGGCAAGGCCGACTACGCGGTCTATCGCGACGGCAACAACCTCAGCCCGCTCTCCTACTGGTACGTGCTGCGCAGCACGGACGGCTCGCTGGTCGCGACGCAGTGGGGAACCGACGGCGACCGGCCTCAGCCGGGCGATTACGATGGAGACGGTCGTGCTGATCTGACGATCAAGCGGGCCGCGCCGGGCGGCAGCTCGATGAACCCGCAGCCAGCGACCTTCTATACGCTGCTCAGCTCGACGGGCGCGCTCTACGCCAGAGCGTGGGGCATCGATCACGAGATCGAAGCCGAGGGCGATTATGATGGCGACGGCAAGACCGACACGGCCGTCTATCGTTGGGGCACAGACCCTTCGGGCAGCCCCGGCACCTTCTATATCCTGCAGAGCGGAGGCGGGACCATCATCCAGCAGTGGGGACAGTTCGGAGATTTCTGCGTGCCGGGCGATTACGACGGCGACGGCCGGACGGACCTCGCCGTCTGGCGTCCGACGGAAGGCACGTTCTATGTCCTGAAGAGCAGCGGCGGCCAACTCACACAACAGTGGGGACAGCCGGGCGACCTGCCGACGACAGTCTACCTCGGCCGCTAGAAATTTCTATTTCACGTAAAGGCGCAAAGGAAAGACTCAAGCTCTTTCCTTTGCGCCTTTGCGTGAAATCTGCTTTAAAGCTTCTTCAGCCATTTCAGCACGGGATGCTCCACTTCCTGCAGGTGATTGGTTGAGAAGACATGGTCGACATGACCATACTCCGCCCTGAAGTTGAGCGTCACGCTGGCCGAGGTCATCAGATTAGCCGTGTCGATCATGCCTGTGCCGAAACCTGTCCCACCGGCAAAGACGATGACAGAGCCGTTGAACTGATTCAGATTGTTTGAGAACGTACGCTCACCGGCCAGACCGCAATTCACATCCCGCACCGTCCGATTGGCAACATAGTCGACAAACATGGCGATGTTGTCATGAATCAACGGCTCATTCACAAAAAAGAACCTGTCTTCGGCCACACTGCCGGCCAAAAATTGATAGCCGGGTCGCGGCGTCGTCGGCGAGAGGGGCGGCGCTGACATCGTCGCCACGAAAGCCTGATGATTGGTGAAGCCAGCGGGAAAACCGGGTACGGGGGACAGTCCCGTCGGATTCACATCGGCGAGCTGGCTGATGAGCTTGAAACCCGGCAGCCCCTGCCCGTCATAATATACGCCGTTGGCGAGCAGATCCTCGAAGACCGCACAGAAGTTGGCGTTGACGCTGCGGACGACAGGGTTCTCGTCGTAGAGCGTGCCTTCGATCAGAATCGCGCCCGCGTAATCTGACGGGTGAGCATTGATCGTTGCGACCGAAGCGATGCTGCCCAGCGAGAGCCCGCCGACGACAGGCTTTTCGCCCGGATGCACGGCCTCGATCTGCT
>JAFBAJ010000245.1 GCA_019247865.1 Acidobacteriota bacterium | reverse complement strand
CGAGAGCTTCTGCGTGATGATGACGACCGTCTTGCCCTGCTCGCGCATGCGCCGCAGAATCTGGAAGAACTCTTCGACCTCCTGCGGCGTCAGCACGGCCGTCGGCTCGTCCAAGATGAGCAGCCGCGCGTCTCTATAAAGTGCTTTCAACAACTCGACGCGCTGCTCCTGCCCGACCGACAGGCTCTCGATGGTCGCGTTCGGATCAATCGCCAGCTTGAACTCTTCCGAGAGCGCGCGAATCTTCTTCTCGGCTCCGTGCAGGTCGAGCGCGGCGGCCGAGCCCGGCTCCGCGCCGAGCACGATATTTTCGGCGACCGTCATCGGCTCGACCAGCATGAAGTGCTGGTGCACCATCCCGACGCCGAGCGCGATGGCGTCATGCGGCGTCTGTATCCGCCGCACCTCGCCGTCGAGCAGAATCTCGCCCTCGTCCGCCGTGTAGAAACCGTAAGCGATACGCATCACGGTCGACTTGCCCGCGCCGTTCTCGCCCACGATTGCATGAATCGTGCCCGGCTCGACCTTGAGATTGATGTGATCGTTCGCCAGCACGTCGCCGAAGCGCTTGGTAATGTTTCGGAGTTCAAGCATCTTGTGTTTTGTACTTTGTTCTTTGTGCTTTGTTCTTTGCTAACGGCTCGATGCTTGTATGGGGAATAGATCGTAGATACGCATTAAGCCGCGGGGCCAGCTCATCCAGAATAGCCTTTAGAGTGTTAATCTGCTCGGCGCTCAATAGTTTTCTTTTAAAAGCTCGACGTAGCCAATGTTGAGTTTCATTCAACGAACCGCGAGCTATTCGGATGAAACGCTGATTATCTTTCTGAGCGCCGCGCCCTGAGCCCTCTGCAATATTAGCTCCGACACTATCCACAGCTCTCACTAATTGTTTGCCGACTGTATCGCGTGCGAATGATTCCCATGTGCCAACTATACACCACACTTCATCCGCAAGGTTTTCTGCTAAGCGATAAACCTGCAAATTCTCGAAATTTGTCCTCACAGCCCCCAATCTCCTACTCTCTCGGATAAAGAGAAGCAAAGTACAAAGGACTAAGAACCAAGAACAAAAACTGTTATTTGAACATCGCGTCCGTGACTTTGATCTCGCCCTTGATGATCTTCTGCTTGGCTGCTTCGACGGTCTGAATGACATCGGGCGGGACGAGCTTTTCGTTGTACTGATCCATGGCGTAGCCGACGCCCTCGTTGTCCAGACCGTAGACATGGAGGCCGCCCTGAAACTTGCCGTTGACCTTGTCCTGTATGATTTGATAGACGGCGTTGTCGACGCGCTTGACCATGCTGGTCAGGACGTAGCCGGGCTTGACCCAGTTCTGGTTGGAGTCGACGCCGATGACGAACTTCTTGTTCTGCTCGGCGGCGTCGAACGCTCCGAGGCCGGAGTTGCCGGCGGCTGTGAAGATGACATCCGCGCCGCTGCCGATCTGCGCTTCGGCCAACTCTTTGCCCTTGCCAGGATTGTTCCAGGCCGAATCCGTGACGCCGACATATTGCACGAGGACCTTGATCTTAGGATTGACCGCGCGCGCGCCCTCTTCGTATCCGGTCGCGAACCGGTGGATGAGGCCGATGTCCATGCCGCCGATGAATCCGATGGTGCCGGTCTGCGATTTCTTGGCGGCGATCATGCCGACCAGATAAGAGCCTTCGTGCTCTTTGAAAACGAGCGAGGCGGTGTTCTCCAGGAACTGTCCCTCAATCGGTTTGCCCTGTGCGTCGCGCTTCTGAATCACGCCGTCGATGATCGCAAAGTTGAGGTTCGGGTAGTCCTCCGCGACGCGCTGCATGATCGGAGCCTGCGCGAAACCGACGCCGATAATGAGGTCGTAGCCGCGCTCTGCGAAGGCGCGCAGGGCTGGCTCGACAGAGGTCGGGTCGCCCGGCTCGACATCGCGCAGGACGAGTGGGAAGTTATCACGCGCGCGGCGCGCGCCCTCCCACGCGGCGGCGTTGAACGAGCGGTCGTCCTTGCCGCCGATGTCGAAGACGATGCCGACGTGAAGCTTCGTCTTATCGTCTGCGGCGCGGCTCTGCATGCGGCAGGACGAGAAAGAGAGCGCCAGCAGGCTCAGGGCCAGAAAGACGGCGAGCGATGTCCAGATACTTCTCTTCATAACGTGATTACTTCCTTAATCAATTGATAAGCGTCCGGCGGCGGCTCGTCGGCGATGGTGTATGCGGCGCGAATCCGCGCGCCGGCCTCGGCCGCCTGCGCCTCGTCGCGGCAATAGAGCAGGCCGAGCACATCTCCGGCTTCGACCTCATCGCCGGGCCTGGCTTCACAGAGGAAGCCGACCGCCGGGTCAATCTGGTCTGTGATGCGCGCGCGCCCGCCGCCAATCGCGGCGACAGCATTTCCGATTTCTGCTGCCTCAACTTTTATCACAAATCCGGCGCGCGGCGCGACTACTCTCTCCTCCAGCAGATTTGCTTCGAGCAGGTGCGCTGGCTCATCGCAGAGCTGTGCGTCGCCGCCCTGCTCCGCGACATTACGCTGGAAGCATTCGAGCGCCGCGCCCGAATCGAGAGCGCGACGCACGCGCGCACGCGCCGCCTCCAGATCATCTTCGAGCCCGGCGGACGTGAGCATCCGCGCCGTCAATTCCAGCGAGAGGTCGAGCACAGGTCGCGCGCCCTCGTCCGCTTCGCCGCGCATGAGCGCGAGGCATTCGTGAACTTCGAGCGCGTTGCCGACGGCACGACCGAGCGGCTGGTTCATATCCGTGATGAGGGCTTCGGTGCGTACGCCGCACGAGTTGCCGGTCGCGACGAGCGCGCGTGCCAGCTCCCTCGCTCGCTCCTCTTCGCGCATGAAAGCGCCGCTGCCCGTCTTCACGTCGAGCACCAGCGCGTCGAGCCCTGCGGCCATCTTCTTCGACATGATCGAAGCCACGATAAGCGGGATCGCTTCGACCGTCGCCGTCGCGTCGCGCAGGGCGTAGAGCCTCTTATCAGCGGGCGCGATGTCGGCGGTCTGCCCCATCATCGCAAAGCCGACGCGTTTCAGGATGGCGCGAAACTCTGTCAGCGAGAGATGCACGCGATAGCCCGGAATCGCTTCGAGCTTATCGAGCGTTCCGCCCGTGTGACCCAGACCGCGCCCGGAGATCATCGGCACGCAGAGTCCGCAGGCGGCCGCGAGCGGCGCGATGATGAGCGAAGTCTTGTCGCCGACGCCGCCCGTCGAATGCTTGTCGGCCTTAGGCTTTTCGACCTCGGAGAAATCGAGGATCTCGCCCGAGTGCAGCATCTCCTGCGTCAGCGCACTCTGCTCGCGCTCGTTCATCCCCTGAAAAAATATCGCCATCAACAGCGCGGAGGACTGATAATCCGCGAACGCGCCGTCGGTCACGCCGCGCACGAAGAGCGCGACCTCCTCCGGCGTCAGCTCGCCGCCGTCACGCTTTTTCTGAATCAGGTCTTGTGGTCTCATTTGAAAAGTGTTTACGCGCTCTCCAGAAGCACGACTGCCTGAGCGGAAATCGCGAGCCCTTCGCCGATGGCGTCGAGCCCCTCGCCGGTCTTGGCCTTGACGCTGACGCACTTCACGTCCGCGCCGAGCGTCTGCGACAGTTTTTCCCGCATCTCCGTGATGTACGGGCGCAGCTTAGGCTGTTCGAGCATCACCGTCGCGTCCACGTTGACGACATGAAAGCCGCGCTCTCCGGCCAGCCACACGACGCGCGCTAAGAGTTGCAAGCTGTCTGCATCCTTCCAGCGCGGATCGCGGTCAGGGAAATGCACGCCCAGATCGCCCTCGCACAGCGCGCCTAAGATAGCGTCCGTGATGGCGTGCGCCAGCGCGTCCGCATCCGAATGGCCTTCCGCGCCCAGCTCCGACTCCACACGCACGCCGCCCAGGACGAGCTGCCGCCCTCTCGTCAAACGATGCGTGTCACTGCCGATGCCGACTCTGAACATAAAAGCAGAATTCAGGAGCCAGAAGTCAGAAGCCGGAAGCCTGAATGAAAGGCGTGCTGTTTTTATTCTGGCTTCTGACTTCTGGCTTCTGCCTCCTGTCTCAAGAGTATTTCTCCGAACGCGATGTCTTCCGGCCGCGTGATCTTGATGTTGCGCGCGGAGCCTTCGACGACGATGACCGTCTCGCCCAAAGCTTCGACGAGGGAGCTGCAATCCGTGGCTTCGAGGCCGCGCGCTAAGGCCGCTTCGTAAGCTCTGCGCAGGAGCGCGTAACGAAAGCACTGCGGCGTCAAAGCATGGCCGAGGCGCGCGCGTTCGAGCGTGCGTACGACGCGGCCGTCCTGAATCTCTTTGATGGTATCGCTCGCGGGCGCGCACAGCACTGCTGCTCCATGCTCTTCGGCCGCCGCCACTGTGCGCTCGATCTCTTCGGGCGTGACGAAGGGGCGCACGCCGTCATGCACCGCGATGACTTCAGCCGTCTGCGGCCGGATAGCCTGCAAGCCGCGCCAGACCGACTCCATGCGGCTTGCGCCGCCGGGGATCACGCGCGCCAGCTTACGGAGTCCATGCTTTCCCGCGATGGCGAGAAATCCAGCCACGTCCTGCGCAGGCAGGACCACGACCGTCTCCTGTATGTGGGGGCACTGCTCGAATCGCTGAAGCGTGTGAATGATAATCGGAGTCCCGGCCAGCTCCAGAAACTGCTTGGCTCGACGCTGACCCATCCGCGTGCCCTGCCCGGCTGCGGCGATGATCGCAATGTTCATAGGGATGCTGGATATCCCTTAGTCATTCAGTTACAGGCTCGCTATGGTCTGCGCGATTGGGGGCGATGCTGGTGGCGCGCAGGTCGCGCGCCGGGCGGCGCGTGCCGTTGGCGCGCGAATCGTTGTAGCCGCCGTTGCCGCTGTCGGACTCTTCCCACAGGCGGCCGAAGATCATCTTGCCGGCCGTCGTCTGGAGGACGCTGGTGACGGCGATGTCCGCGTTCTTACCGATCAGGCGGCGCGCGTTGTCCACCACGACCATCGTCCCGTCATCCAGATAGGCGACGCCCTGATTGTACTCTTTGCCCTCTTTCAGGATGAAGACGCGCATCGCTTCGCCCGGCAGGACGACAGGCTTCAAAGCGTTCGCCAGCTCGTTGATATTGAGCACGCTCACGCCGCGCAGTTGCGAGACCTTGTTGAGGTTGAAATCGTTGGTCACGATCACTGCATCGAGCTGCTTGCCGAGCTCGATGAGCTTCAGGTCCACTTCGCGCACGGCCGGGAAATCCGTTTCGACGATCTGGATGTCGAGCGTGCTGTTGTTCTGCAGGCGATTGAGCATGTCGAGGCCGCGACGGCCGCGCTGGCGCTTGGAGGAGTCGGGCGAATCCGCGACCTGCTGCAACTCGCGCAGGATGAACTGCGGGATGATCAGCGAGCCCGTCAAAAATCCTGTCTCCGCGACATCCGCGATGCGCCCGTCGATGATGACCGAGGTGTCCAGAATCTTGAGGTCGCGCCGCGCGGTCTTGTCGCTGAAGATGCCGCCCAGGGCAGCCAGGTCCAGATACTCGCCTTTGGCCGCGCCGACCATCAGGCCGACATAAGCCATAAAGAGGATCAGTGCGAGCGTCAGAAAAGCGCGCGTGCCGGGAGAGACCGCGACCGACTGCTGATAGATAATGAGCAGGCCGATCAGAAACGCCCCGATGATGCCCAGGATCGAGCCGACGGCCGCGCCGATCAGCGTCTTGAGGCTGGCGCGACGAATCCGCATCTCGAAAAAAATGATGGCGATGGCGACGGCGGCGGCAACGGCGGCGGAAACCCAGGGCTCGCCCGGAACAGGATGCAGAACGTATCCGGCTGCGACCAGAATCGCGGTGAAGATTACTCTGATGAGAATAACGTCCGTGCGCATAATGTGGCATCTTAACACGCCTGTAACCCTTGCGTCACGAAAAGCTTTGGCGGGCGGCGCGGATTAAAAAAGGCTACTTGTCGCTGCCGACGACGAGCGTTTGCCCGTTGATGGCGGCCGCGTCGGATGAGAGCAGGTAGAGGCAGGCGCGTGCGATGTCATCCGGCGCCAGCCGGGCCGAGCCGGACGGCTTGTCTCGCTTGACGTGCGGGCGCTTGAGGGACTGAGTCCAGTCGTAATAATTGATGGTCAGAGCGTTTTGTGCGCCCCCGACGGCCACGCCATTGACGCGTATGGGCGGCGAGAGTTCGCGCGCCAGAGCTTTTGTCAGACCGGCGAGACCGGCCTGCGCCGCGACGAGGGCGGCGCTGCCCGCGCTTCCGCTCAGAGCTGTTTCGGAAAAGATATTGACGATGGCCGGAGCGGGACGCTTCCGCATCAAGCGCGCCGCCGCCTGCGAGCAGAGGAAAGCGCCCTTGAGCGTGAGTCCCAGAACCCTGTCCCACGTCTCTTCAGTCAACTCATCGAGCGTCGCTTCATGATTGGCGTAAGCGTTATTGACCAGCAGGTCGAGCCGCCCGAAAGTCTCTTCGATTGCCAGAAACATCAGCCGCACATCCGCGCTGCGCGAGACATCTCCACGCACAGCATGCGCCAGCGTGCCCAGCTCGCGCAGCTCGTTGACCACGCTCTCGTCCTCCGCATCGCGATAGTTGACGATGACGTACGCGCCCTGCAACGCAAGCTGCAACGCGACCGCGCGGCCGATCCCGCGCGACCCGTTCGTCACCAAAGCAACGCGCTCTGTAAAGCCTCTGAGGTTTTGTGCAGGCATCGCAAAAAAAATGTAGGGGCAGGGCTGGTCCCTGCCCGCTCGATTTACTGAACACACGGGCAGGGACCAGCCCTGCCCCTACAATTACAATTCAGAACAGCTCGTCCAGAGCTTCTTCAACCGAGCGCACGCCGACGACGCGGAGGCCGAGGAGGCGTTCGAGTCCCGTTGTGTTGGAGGCGGGCATGATGATGCGTTTGAAGCCGAGCGCCTGCGCTTCGCGTGCGCGCACCTGCGCCTGCATCGCGCCACGCACTTCTCCGGTCAGGCCGACCTCGCCGAAGACGGCCGTGTGCGCGTCCACCGGCACGTTCTTGAAGCTCGAAGCGATGGAGGCGACGACGCCGAGGTCTGCGGCGGGCTCGTCGATCTCCAGACCGCCCGCGATGTTGACGAACACGTCGTCGCCGATGAGATGAAAGCCGACGCGCTTTTCGAGCATGGCGATGAGCAGCGAGACGCGGTTCTGATCCACGCCCTGCGTCATGCGCCGCCCGGTTCCGTACTTCGAGCCGGAGACCAAAGCCTGTATCTCGACCAGCATGGGCCGCGTCCCCTCCATGCACGCGGTCACGACCGAGCCGGCCACTCCCTGCGGCCGTTCCTGCAGGAACATCTCCGACGGATTCGCCACCGCGACCAGGCCCGCGCCGGTCATCTCAAAGACTCCAACCTCGTTCGCAGCGCCGAAGCGGTTCTTGGCAGCGCGGACGATGCGATGATTGTGATGGCGCTCGCCCTCGAAATAGAGCACTGTGTCCACGATGTGTTCGAGCGCCTTAGGCCCGGCGATGGAGCCTTCTTTGGTAACGTGGCCGATCAGGAAGACCGGGAGGTTGCGGTTCTTCGAGAGCAGCAGGAACTGTCCCGCGACTTCCCTGACCTGCGAGACGGAGCCGGGAGCGGATTCGATGTTCGAGGAGAAGACCGTCTGAATCGAATCCACGATGATCGCGCCGGGCTGCATCCGCTCGATCTCGTCAAAGATGTTTTCGAGATTGGTTTCGGGGAGCAGGAACAGATTTTCCGCCGTGATGCCGAGTCGCTCGCCACGCAATTTGATCTGCCGCTCGCTCTCTTCGCCCGACACGTAGAGCACTTTCTGCCCGGCTCCGCTCATCTTGTCCGCGGCTTGCAGGAGCAGCGTCGACTTGCCGATGCCCGGATCGCCGCCGATCAGGATCAGCGAGCCGGGGACGATGCCGCCGCCGAGGACGCGGTCGAACTCCGTGATGCCGGAAGAGACGCGCGCGTCGTCCTGCGACTCGATCTCGCCGTAAGCGACCGGCTTGACCTCGCGCAGCCGGAAGCCTGAGCGCGCCGTCGCACTCTCCTTCTTCACAGCCCGAGCGCGCTCCTCCGCGAAACTGTTCCACTCGCCGCAATCCGGACACTTGCCCAGCCACTTGCGCGATTGATGCCCGCAATTCTGACAGACGTAAACTGTGGTTGCTGCTTTTGCCATCCCTAAGACCGTTCCAACAATTCCTTGATATTTTCCGTGGGCCGCCCGAGGACGGCGCGCGTGCCGCGTTCGACGATGGGACGCTGGATGAGGTCCGGGTGTTCGACCATCAGGGCGATCAATTCATCGTCTGTGTGCGTGCTCTCTTTTAGATGCAGTTCGCGGTAGATGGGCTCGCTCGTGCGGAGCAGGTCGCGCGGTTTGAGCTGCATTTTGCCGAGCAGCTCGCGCAGCTTCTCTGCGCTGAGCGGCTCGATGTAATAGTTGATCTTCTCGAACGGAATGCCGCTCTCACGGAGCAGGCGGGCGGCCTCTCGGCATTTGGTTCAAGTCGGCTTCTCGTAGACGTTGATCTTGTCATCCATCTTTTTTCTCTCTAAGAAAGTTTTTAAGCCGCAGAACGGCGGCATGATTAAAAGCCGCAGAGCGTCAGCATAATTTAATAGCCGCAGAGCGGCGGCATAATTTAATAGCCGCAGAGCGGCGGCATAATTTAATAGCCGCAGAGCGTCAAATAGCGTAAAGCCGCAGAGCGGCGGAATGTTTAGAGCCGCAAGGCGGCGTCATGAAGAGCCGCGGAGCGGTCATGATTAATAACCGCAGAGCGGCGTCATGTTTATAGCCGCGGAGCGGCGACATGTTTATAGCCCGTCAGCCGCCACCCGATTTGAAGCTCCGGTAGGAGCGACATATTCCGCTCCTGACGGAGCTCATCTGTGGGAGACTGGAGGGGCTATAAACATCCAGCTCCTACGGAGCTGAGAGAACATCTCGCTCCTACGGAGCTTCGAAAACATCTTGCTCCTCACGGAGCGGCGAAAACGGCTCGCTCCTGAAGGGCTGCGAAAACAGCTCGCTCCCGACGGAGCTTTGACCGGCGGCTTTCAAACAGCTCTCAGGGAAAGATGCCGCGGACGCTGGTCGCTTTGGCGACGCGGTCAACGGCGAGAATGTAAGCGCCCGTGCGCATGTCCGTCTGGTGCAGGTTGGCCGTCTCGTGCACGGAGCGGAAGGCCGTGCGCATCGTCTGTTCCAGCGTGTCGTTGACCTGATTCTCGGACCAGAAGAAAGAGTACTGATCCTGCACCCATTCGTAGTAGCTGACGGTGACGCCGCCCGCGTTCGCCAGAATGTCCGGGACGAGAAAGACGCCCGCGTCCGCCAGGATGCGGTCTGAGCCGGGAGTGGTCGGGCCGTTCGCCAGCTCGATGATGATGCGTGTTTTGACGCGTTCGACGTTGGCGAGCGTGATGCTGTTCTCCAGCGCGGAAGGGACGAGGATGTCGCAGTCCAGCTCCAGAATCTCCTCGCAGCCGATCTCCTGCGTGTTATCCAGACCCTGCAGGGAGCCCGTCTCGGCCTTGTGGCGCAGGGCCGCTTCGACGTTGATGCCGTTCTCGGCGTAGACGCCGCAACTCGAATCGCAGGCGGCGATGACACGCGCTCCGTCGCCCGCCACCAGCCGGGCAAAGTTCGCGCCCGCGTTGCCGAAGCCGTGCACGACGACGCGCGCGCCTTTGAGGTCAATCCCTTTGACGCGGCAAGCTTCGCGCAGGACGTAAAGACCGCCGCGCGCAGTCGCCTCGGCGCGTCCGGCCGAGCCGCCGAGCGAGAGCGGCTTGCCCGTCACGACCGCCAGCTCCGTGTGCCCCTTGACCATCGAGATGGTGTCCATGATCCAGGCCATCGTCTGCTCGTCCGTGTACACGTCCGGCGCTGGAATGTCTCGGCCGGGGCCGATGATGGGCGCGATCTCGAAGGCATAACGGCGCGTCAGGCGTTCCAGCTCATCGCGCGACATGCTCTTGGGATCGCAGACCACTCCGCCCTTGCCGCCGCCGTACGGGATGCCGACGGTCGCGCACTTCCAGGTCATCCACGAGGCCAGTGCTTTGACCTCGTCGAGCGTGACCTGCGGGTGATAGCGGATGCCGCCTTTGGCGGGGCCGCGCGCGATGTTGTGCTGGACGCGATAGCCTTCAAAGACCTCTACGCGGCCGCTGTCCATCTTGACCGGGATCGAGACGATGAGCTGTCGCTTGGCGTGGCGCAGCACATTGCGCATGGACTCTTCCAGCTCCAGATATTCGGCCGCGCGGTCGAACTGCTGCTTGGCGATCTCGAACGGGTTCAGTTCTTCAGACGAAGACCTCGCGGTCTCTGCTTGTGGGGGCATGCGTTTCTCCTTTAATCGAGGTTAGATGATAGCTTGATGAAGGCTTCACGCAACGAAACAGAGCGGCCGGGACGTGTCGGGCTTTTAATCCTCGGCCTTTTCCTCTATCTCCAGAATGTCGCCCTGCGTGAAGAGATAAGTACGCATATGTTTGTCAAAGACTGGATTGATGCGGCGCAGGTATTCGAGCGCCATCATGGCGTGCTCGATCTCTTCGTCGCGGTTGTGTTCGAGGATGCGGCGGAGCTGTTCGTCCGTCGTCGCCTGCGCGCGCTGGTTGTACCAGTCGACGGCTTCCAGCTCCTCCTGCACGGATTTCACCGCGCGCGAAAAGTTGCGCGCCAGCTCGCTCATGTCCGCATAACTCTCATGCCATTCTGCACTCGTCGCCATACTCTTTTCTTCCTCTGAATCCGGATTGATTGAACGCCGTCCATCCTAAAAGAAATGGGGCGCGGTGTACAGACCTTTTGCGATTTCGGGAACAAGCTCCTGCGGGGCGGGGTCTAAGTGTGCAGAGGACGCTCCCAGCGACCCGTTTGGCACCGGCTTTGATGATTGGGAGGAAGAGGAGAATGTTTGCGAATCTAGTCGAGTCCGCTTCACATCAGAAAGAGCTCAAGCGACGGGGACGGTTCCTGCTCGCCACGCTCGCCGGTTATACACTGGTCGTCATGTGCCTCGGCGTCGTCAGCATCTACGCCTACGACGCGCACCTGGAAAATCGAGACCTTGACTTTATCGTGCTGCTCGCGCCGACGCAGGCCGAACAGCCCGCTCCCGAAACGCGCAACGCAGCCCCGCGCGCAGCCAATAATGCGAATGACAGAAACGCTGTCGCCCAGAGAACTGAGCTGATCGACCGCGCGGACGACCCGACCCGAGTGCCGGACAAAGTTTCGAACACGGGTTCAAACGTGCCGCCGATTCCGCGCGGCGTGCCCGTCGCGCTCGGCAACGCGAACAGCGATCCGGGAACTTTCGGCGGGCCGGGAACAGGCCCTGCCAATTCGACGGGCACTGGCGACGGGACGGGTCAGGT
>JAFBAJ010000226.1 GCA_019247865.1 Acidobacteriota bacterium | reverse complement strand
GCTCGCGCTGTCGTTGCTGATGACTCTCGGAGTTACGGCTTCAGCGCAGACTCTCGGCGTGCTGACGCACAATCTGCTCGTCGGCAGCGCCGTAGCAGACACAGACCGTGATCGTGACGGGCTGCTCGGCCCTGTGCGGCGCATACGCACGGAGACGGCGAAGCTCACGAACAAGAGCGGCAAATCCGTCGAGGGGATGAAGCAGGTGCTGGAGACCGCCGCCTACGACCTCAAGGGCGCGAAGGTCGAGAACGCTTATTTCCCTGTCACCGGCGCGGCCGCGCTCACAGGGCGAGAGATGTACAAGTACGATGACAAGGGGAACATCAGCGAGATGACCCTCTACAATGCGGACGGCTCTCTGCTGAGCAAAGAGATCTACACGTACGAGTATGATTTTGTCGGCAACTGGACGAAGATGACGACCTCCGTCGCCGTGATCGAAGGCGGCAAGCTGAACTTTGAGCCGACCGAAGTCACCTACCGGACGATCTCTTATTATCTGGATGAGAACTTAGCCAAGATGGTGCAGCCTGCGGCTCCGAACGCGGCCACGCCTGCTGTTGCTAAGCCCGTGACCGAGAACGCCAGCGCACCTGCCAACACGCAGAAGACGGCAGCGGTCATTCCGCCGTCCACAGATCTCTCTGCGCTCAACAAGTCGGCCGCCAACGCCGGCCCGGTCGGCTCGGCCAGCGTTCCCGGCGGCAGCTCGAACGCGAGCAACAATAACGTCGTCGCGCTGGAGGCCGAGCCTCCGGCCAAGCCCGCGCCGAAGCCTTTGATGAAACCCGTCTCCGGCGGCGTGCTGAACGGCAAGGCCGTCTCTTTGCCTGCGCCGGATTATCCCGAAGCGGCCAAGCGTATGCGCGCCTCCGGCGTCGTCTCGGTTGATGTCGTGATCGATGTCAGCGGCAAGGTCATCTCGGCCAAGGCTTCGAACGGCAACCCGATACTGCAGCAGGCGGCCACGCAGGCTGCTCTGCGCGCGCGCTTTTCGCCGACCACGCTGTCGGGACAGCCGGTCAAAGTCTCCGGCGTGATCAACTACAACTTCTCTCTCAACAAGTAACTTGTCACCGCGCGCGCCGATGACCGCCGAGAGCGGCGCGCGCATCACCCAACCAACGGCATTGCCTCAAGCGAGCAGGAGCGAATATGGCACTCAGTGGACAACTCAGCGATCTTTCCCTGGCGGAACTGATCGAATTTTTTTGTAACCAGCGCAAGACGGGACGCTTGAAAGTCTCTTACCCGCGCGCGCCCGGCTTCTTCTATTTTCAGAAGGGCGCACTGGTGGATGCGAAGATCGGCGCGCTGAGCGGCGTCGAAGCGGTCTATTACGCGCTGACCTTAGAGAACGCCTCTTTTAAGTTCAGCGCCTCGTTCGAGCCGACGCGGCGCACGATTCATCAGCCCTGGGCGCAGGTCGCGCTCGAAGGCTTGCGCCGGATGGACGAAGGCATCGCGCCGAACGAAGCTTTCCCTGAAGGCTATGATGCCGCGGCCTACATGGATGACGCGGACGGCGCGCACGAGATCAAGAATGCCGAAGATGACGAGAGCGAGAACGTGCTGCCGCTGCCGAAGCGCGCGCGCCCGCAAGCCTCCGATGCACCGGCTCCGTTGTCCCTGACGGTCGAGAACGCTTCGGGCGGCGGAAGAAGAATGGCGGTCTACGGCGCTGTGGCTGCGGCTGTCATCATCAGCGTCGCGGCCGTAGGCTTTCCCGCCGGATGGTACGGCAAGAAGAAGTCGGCCGAAGCGGCTCAACCGACCGCAGCGGCCGAGCAACAGGTGACGAACAACACCAGCGCGACTCCCTCCGACCAGCCCGCAGCCGCGCCGACCGATCCGGTCGCCGCAGAGCAGCCCGCCGGCCCGGTCAACGACAGCGCGGCTCTGGCCGCACGACGCGAGCGCGAGGCGCGCGAGCGCGAACGCTGGAAGGCGGCGCAGGAGAAGACGGACGCAGCGACTCCGGGAGCGCCCACGGCGACGACGGAGGCCGCCAGGAAACCGGAAGCGGCCAAGCCGAAATCGATGACCGTGCAGGTCACGTATGACGAAGCCGGACGCGTGACGCAGGCTTCGGGCGGCGACGCCAACGCCCTGCGGATCGCGCGACAGAAACGTTTTCCGGCCGGCAAGCCGGGCTCCGCCACAGTCACGATTCCGGTCAACTAACCCGCTCGCTATCGAATAACTCTTCAAGGGACGACTTTAATTCGGTCGTCCCTTCCTTTCATTTCAACCGCAGGAACTCCCACATGAAGCGCAGGAACCTCGCAACTTCAGTCATCGGCCTGATCTTACTTCTCATCGCTCCCAACGCTTTCGCACAGCGGACGCAGTTGGTCAGCGTCAACAGCGCCGGAACCGGCAGCGCCAATAGTTCTTCTGACCGGCCTGTGATGAGCGCTGATGAGCGGTTCATAGCCTTCAGCAGCGATGCCAACGACCTGACGGCGAACGACGCCAACGGCAAATCCGATGTCTTCGTGCACAACCGGCAGAGCGGCGTCACCATGCTCGTCAGCATCAACAGCGCGGGCACGGCCAGCGGTTCGGGTTATTCTTACGCCCCGGCGATCAGCGCCGACGGCCGCTACGTCGCCTTCTATAGCGACGCAGATGATCTGGTCGCCGGTGATACGAACTCGCGTCAGGACATCTTCGTCAGAGACCTGACGAGCGGCGTCACGAAGCGGCTCGCGATAGGCGTCACGAACGGAGCTATCTGGTCGCCGATGCAATTCAGCGTGGACGGTCGTTACCTCTTTTTCTCGACCACAGACTCCGGCCTTGTGCCGAACGACACGAACAACACCTGGGACATTTTCAGGTGCGAATGGGCGACGGGCGCAGTGACGCTCATCTCCGGCAACTACTCGAACACGAACAGCGCGAACAATACGTCACAGACTTTCCGGGCCACGCCGGACGGCAGATTCGTCGTCTTCAACAGCTCCGCTTCCGACCTCGTGCCGAATGACCTCAATCGGGTGGGCGACGTCTTTGTCCGTGACCTCACGACCGGCACGACGGTTATCGCCAGCGTCAGCAATTCCGGAGCCCCCGTGTATCGCGCCGCCTTCAACCCGTTCATCAGCAGTGACGGGCGCTACGTCAGCTTCCTCACCGACTACAGGCTCGCGATCAATGATAGGAACACCGAGACGGATGTCTACGTCCGTGATCTGGTCGCCGGAACCACTACGCTGGCGAGCGTCCATTACCTGAAGAATCTGGCCGACGGCGTGATAGATGGCGGGCAGATGAGTGCGGACGGGCGCTACGTGTTGATGTCAGCCTTCGACGGACATCTCGTGCCGAACGACAACAATTTCAAGAAAGATGTCTTCGTGCGAGATATGCAGACGGGCGTGACGACTTCCGCCTCATTAAATGCTCCCCGCCCGCAGAATTTTTTCCAGACTTTGTACTTCAATATTAGTCCCAACGGGCGGTTCGTCTGTTTCACGGCCGAGAGCAGCCCTTTCAACCCCAATTATCTGTATGTGACGGACATGCTGAAAGGCACGACCTCGCTGGTCAGCGTCAATCAGGCCGGCACAGGCTCCGGAAATGGCTTATCCCTGCTGTGGATGATCGGCAACACGTCAGTCATCTTCACAAGCTATGCCAGCGACCTGGTCAGCAACGATAACAACAACGGCGAAGACGTGTTCGTCTACAGCTTCTCTCGCCCCTCCGGCGACTATGACGGCGACGGCAAGAGCGATCTGGCCGCGTGGCTGCCGTCCGGCGGGCTCTGGTCAGACAGGAGCAGCGTTGACGGCTCGGTCAGGGAGCAGGCGTGGGGCGCTGGCTCTTTCGGCGACGTGCCCGTCGCGGGCGATTATGACGGCGACGGCGTTGCAGACCTCGCGGTCTTCCGCACGAGCGACAGCAACTGGTACATCCTGCTCAGCCACACCAACGCGCTCAAGGTGCAGACGTGGGGACTCTCGACGGACAAACCTGTCCCGGCCGATTATGACGGCGATGCCAAAACCGATCTCGCCGTTTTCAGAGAGAGCACGGGAGCCTGGTTTATTCTCCAGAGCGGGTCGAACACTCTCCGAGCAGAGGTCTTCGGCGTGGCCGGGGACAAGACTGCGCAGGGCGATTACGACGGCGACGGTCAGGCCGATCTGGCCGTCTTCCGGCCGAGCGAGCTTTTCTGGTACGTCCTCAACAGCTCGAACAATTCGCTCCGTTCGGAGCGGTGGGGATCAACTTCGGACGACAAGCCCGTGCCGGGAGACTACGACGGTGACGGGAAGACTGACATCGCCACTTATCGCTCCGGCGGCTGGTCGATCCTGAGGAGCACAGACCACCTGGGCGAAGAGCATGCTGCCGGCGGCGTCAATTACATTCCGGTTCCGGCCGATTACGACGGCGACGGGAAGACAGACGCCGCAGCCTACGCCGACGGCCTCTGGATCATGCAGACCACCTCCGACGCGACCATTCGCTTCGCGGAGTTCGGCGGCAGCGGAGCCACGCCCGTCTCTTCTGCTTACGTCGTCGAGTAACCAACCCCGGCCTCACTTCATTTGATAAGGACACACGTCATGAAAAAATCGAACTTCGTCGCCTTCAGCTTCTGCCTCTTGCTTCTGCTCTGGGCTTCAAACGCGATGGGCCAACGCACGAGCCTCATCAGCTTCAACAGCGCGGGCACGGGCAGCGCGAACAATGCTTCGGGGTCGAACTACGCGACCAGTCCCGATGGCCGCTTTATCGCTTTCGCCAGCGCCGCCAGCGATCTGGGGCCGACCGATACCAATAATCTGGAAGACATCTATCTACGCGACACACTGACGGGAGCCACCAGTCTGGTGAGCGCCAATTACGCGGGCACAAATGGCGGCAACAACGGCTCGACCACTGCGATCTCGGTCAGCGCCGACGGCAGATACGTGCTGTTCAGCAGCAACGCCAACGACCTCGTAACCAACGATACG
>JAFBAJ010000764.1 GCA_019247865.1 Acidobacteriota bacterium | reverse complement strand
GCGCGACTTGTCCCGGTGCCAGCCGACGCGCTGCGCCATCACGTTGTTGCCGTCCACCAGATACGACATCGCACGCGTCTTTACTATTCGAGCTGGAAGTTATAATTGATTAAGCCCGTGACCCTGACCGGCTTGCCCGAGAGCTTGGTCGGAGTGAAGACCGCTTGTCGCGCAGCCGCCACCGCGGACGCCTGCAGCAGCGGGTGGCCGCTCACGGCTTTGGCCGAAACGACCTTGCCCGACTCATCGACCGTCACCTGCACGGACACAGTGCCGGAAGCCTTCGCGGCCTTCGCGGCGGGCGGGTAGGCAGGCTGCGGGAGGCTCGTCGCCTTGCCGTTGAGCACGCCGCCCGAAATGGTCCTGGCCTTCGAGCTGCCGGGCGGCTCCGGCTCCTGTATGTCGCTCGGCACATCCACGACCGGCGGCGGCTCCGGCGTGTAGGTCGGGCCGAAATCGGACTCGCGATGGATCTCGATCTCCTCGCCGCCAGGTATCTTGAGCAGCGCGCGCTGGACATGCCAGACGCTCCGCTTCCTGACGAGCGCGGCGACGTACTGCGCGCTCAGCTTCTCGCCTTCGACCGACATCGTGAAGGCGGCAAAGCCGGAGCCGTCGCCCTCCTCTTTATACGTGCCGAAGGGAAAGCCGACCTCCTTGATCTCGCCGAGCCGGTCTTTGGCGACCTGACTCTCTTTGAGCGTCGATTCGGCCAGCGCGTAAGCGGCTGAATTCTTCATCGCGCGCCCGTAAGACCGGACGCCGAAAAAGATGGCCGTGCCGACGCCCGCCGCGACGACGATCAGCACGATGCCGATGATGAGCAGTATCTTGCCGACCTTCGACTTGCGCTGCGGCGGCGCGGCTCCGAACTGCGGGCCGGGCGACCAGGAGGGCTGCGCCGTGCTGACCGGCGGCGGCGCATACTGCTGCTGCTGCGCGCGGACGGGCGTCCCACAACCGGAACAGAACTTCATGTAATCCGCGACCTGCTGACCGCAATTCGGACAAGTCATGACGTGTGCCTCCGAAAGAGATTAGAGCTTTACAATTTAAGTCTCACCGCAGAGACACAGAGATCACGCGGAGATTGCGCAGAGGGTTGAAAGGGATGCTGTCTCTGCGTTTCCTCTGCGACTTCTCTGCGCCTCTGCGGTGAAGCCGTCTGCTTTGGATTTTAAGCCGCTACGCTAAATTTTCCAATTCCCGTAGTCGCAGTATTCGACAATCGGGCAGCGCTCGCAGAGCGGCTCGCGCGGGCGACAGAGGGCGCGGCCGTGACGGATCAGGTTGACGTGAAAGGAGTAGAACTTTCCTTCCGGCACAAGGGCGTTCATGAGCTGATGTGCGCGCTCGTCCGTGCATTTCTGCGGGATCAGGCCGACGCGGCGCAGGATGCGAAAGATGTGCGTGTCGAGCGGGAAGACCTCTTGGCGGCAGGCAAAGAGCAAAGTGCAGGCGATGGTCTTGGGCCCGATGCCGCGAAACTGCTTGAGATAAGCGACGGCCTCTGCGGCCTTCATCTCGTGCAGAAAATTAAGGCTGATCTCGCCGTGCTGCTCTGTGAGCTGCCGGAGCAGGCCCTTGATGACTTTGGCCTTCTGGTTTGCGAGGCCGCCTGCGCGAATCGTCTCGGCGATGGTCGACTCGCGCGCACGCAGGGCCGCGTCCCAAGTGGGAAAGCGTTTCTTCAGCGCGGCGAAGGTGCGTTCGCTGTTGGTATCGCTCGTCGCCTGCGACAGGATAATTTTAACCAGCATGTCGAGCGGGTCGGACGTGCGCTTATTCAACGGCACGCCGTAGGTGCGCTCCAGATTCTGGATGATGTAGCGAATCGGTTTTTCGCCGGCCGAAAATTCTTCCGTGTCTTCCGCTCTACGCGGCGAGGATGCGCTCATAAAAGTTCAGGTATTGCGGGATGATCAGGTCCGTGCTGTAACGCGAGAGGGCTGATTCGCGCGCGCGTGCTCCCATCTCGCGCCGGAAAGTTTCGTCCGCGACGAGGCGCGCGGCGTCCGCGCTCATCTTTTCAACGTCGCCGACCGCGCTCAGAAATCCGGTCTCGCCGTCGGTCACGACTTCCGGGACGCCGCCGACGCGCGAGGCCACGACCGGGACTTCGCAGGCCATCGCTTCGAGCGCGGCGAGGCCGAATGATTCCTGCTCCGAAGGCAGCAGCAGGATGTCGGAGGCCGAGAGATAGTCGACGATGTTCGGCTGCTTGCCGACGAAGACGCACGAGTCGTGTATGCCCAGACAGCGCGCGCGATGCTCCGCGTTCTGCCGCTCGCTCCCGTCTCCGACCATCACGAGCCGCGCGGGCGTCTTCTTCAGGACGCGCGCCATGATCTCGACGCAGTCCACCGGCCGCTTGACCGGACGAAAGTTCGAGACGTGCGCCAGCAGCGGCAGCCCGTCCGGCGAGAGCTGACGGCGCAGCTCAGGCACGTCGTGCCGCCTGTAGTCCGTGCCGCAGATGAAGTTCGGAATGACTTCGATCTGATCGAACTGAAAAGTCTCGCTGGTCGCCTGCTTCAGGTAATGCGAGATGGAGGTCACGCCGTCCGACTGGACGATGCCGTAACGCGTGATCGGCAAGTATGAGCGATCCGCGCCGACGAGCGTGATGTCCGTGCCGTGCAGCGTCGTGATGACCGGCAGCCTGCGGTGCGGCTTCAGGGATTCGCGCGCGAGGATGGCGCTGATCGAATGCGGGATCGCGTAATGCACGTGCAGGAGGTCCAGGTTCTCGCTTTCGGCCACCTCGGACATCTTGGTCGCGAGCGCGAGCGTGTACGGCTGATGCTCGAAGAGCGGATAGGACATCATCTCGACCTCGTGAAAGCGCACGCGCTCGCTGAGCCTGGTCAGGCGCGTGGGCAGCGCAGAGGCGATGAAGTGCACCGTGTGGCCGCGCGCCGCCAGCTCTTTGCCCAGCTCTGAGCCGACGATCCCGCTGCCGCCGTAAGTCGGATAGACAGTGATGCCGATGTTCATAAGACGCAGATGTACGGTGTCAGAATCGGCTCTATACTAACATGTGATGTGATGATTTAACCGGCAGGATGAGTCCTAAGAACGAGAAAGCAGGCAACCCTCGCAATTGCCTGCTTCTCGTCTCAACTTGTCTCACCTGTAAACAGGGGGTCAAGCGAGGCCTTGCAGTATATACCCGCGCATGGCCTTTCGCAACGGTTTGCTTGCAAGGAAACACGCTGTCCAAGTTAAAGCATAATCTTTGACATACTTAAACCTCAAACACGTCTATTAACTCACAAAAAAGCAGGGGCTTTCCGAGGTTTCGGAAGCTCCGCGGCGAGCGCCTGCGGCTGCGCTCGCATCTAAAAAGGGTTATAATTCAGCGCGTCAAAGACAAACGCGCAGAGACTTTTTTTTGAGCCGCCTGAAATTTATCTGAACCGGCGGCGCATTCATGTGGAGACGAAAGAAGCAATGCCTAAGATCAGTGATATCGAAGAGACGCCGAACCCGAACGCCGTCAAGTTTATTCTCAGGGAGCCGGTCAGCAACGGCACCGCACACCAGTTCGCTTCGGCAGAGGCGGCGCAGGACGACCCGCTCGCCAAATCTCTCTTCGAGATTGGACAGGTGGTCTCGATCTTTTACATGGATCGGATGATCACGGTCGAGAAGGAAGACCTGGCCGATTGGGACGAGCTGCTG
>JAFBAJ010000742.1 GCA_019247865.1 Acidobacteriota bacterium | reverse complement strand
GCGCACGAAAATATCCTGAGCGAGAGATTCACGGCCGTGCACGCGGTGCACATCACTGCGTTAGAGGCGCAGGAGCTGGCGCGTGCGCGCGCGCTCGTGTGCGCGTGTCCGACGACCGAGCGCAATCTGGGCGACGGCATCGTTCCGGCTGATGTCCTGTTCGAGGCGGGCGCGCGCATCTCGCTCGGCACGGACAGCCACACGCAGATCGAGCTGCTGGAGGACGCGCGCGAGCTGGAATATCACCTCCGGCTGCAGAAGCTTGAGCGCAACGTGCTCGCGCCTGAGAGCACAGCCGTCGACGCGCTCGCGTGCAGGCTCTTCGAGAGCGCGACGACGCACGGGGCCGCGAGCATAGGCGCACCCGGCGGCGCGCTCGAAGCAGGACAAGCGGCAGACTTCTTCACGGTCGCGCTCGACGATCCCTCCATCGCCGGGGCCGGGGCGGACGAGCTGCTTTCGAGCATCGTCTTTTCCCTCGCGCGGACGGCCATCCGCGAGGTCTTCGTCGGTGGGAGGCAGATCGTACAAGATGGAGTACATGCTGAGCAGCAGGAGATTATCGAGAAATTTGTCGCCTTGCAGAAAAAGCTGTGGTGATGAAAAGAATTAGTCTCACGCAAAGGCGCAAAGCCGCAAAGGTGTTGAGAGCTTCATGATCTTGCGTGCTTTTCTTTGCGGCTTAGCGCCTTTGCGTGAAACCTGCTTTTGGTAAACACACATGACTATCGAAAAAACTTTAGCCGAGCTGGTCGCCATCAACTCTATCTCGTCAAACTCGAACGTCGAGATGATCTCTTATCTCAAAGCGCGCGTCGAAGCGGCTGGCTTTCAGACCAGAGAGTTTCCGTACACGGACGAGCGCGGCGTGCAGAAGGCTAATCTGATCGCGCTCGCCGGAGGCGTGGTGTCGGAGCGTTCGGAGGCAGAGCTGGCGCTGGTCGGCCACACGGACACAGTTCCCTTTCACGCTGCATGGGCTGACGCGCTGCACCTGACCGAACGTGAGGGGAAACTTTTCGGCCGCGGCTCGTGCGATACGAAGGGCTTCATCGCCGCCGCGCTGACGGCGGTTGAAAGCGTTGATCTTAAAAACCTCACGCGACCGCTCGCGCTCGTCTTCACGGCGGACGAAGAGGTCGGCTGTCTCGGCGCGAAGCGTTTGCTGGAAGCACGTGCGCTCCACGTCAGCAACGCCATCGTGGGCGAGCCGACTTCGCTGCAACCTATGCGCGCCGGTAAGGGTTACTGTCTCGCGGAGATCATCGTTCGCGGACGCGAAGGCCACAGCGCTTATCCGTCGGTCGGAGCGAGCGCGATCTTTCGCGCGGCGCGGCTCGTGACATCAATCGAGAAGATCGCGGAGCGATTGAAGTCGGAGGATGTGCGCGCGGATTTCGATCCGCCGTACACGACGCTCAACGTCGGGCTGATTCAGGGCGGGACGGCCAAGAACATCATCGCGGGCGAATGCAGGCTGACGTTCGAATGGCGACCCGTGCCGGGACAGAGGGCGCAGCATGTGCTCGACCTGGTCAACGAAGCTGTGGCTGAACAGCGCGCGCTCGAAGCCGATTTCGAGTGCGAGGTGAAAGCCGCGCGGCTCGATGAAGCGTCAGAGACTCCGGCCGAGGCAACGCTCGTGCGTTTGCTGGAGGAGCAGACGGGGCGCGCGGCCGGGACTGTCGCTTTCGGCACGGAGGCTCCGCAGATGATCTCGCTCGGCGCGCACGCGGTCGTTCTCGGCCCCGGCAACATACGCGTCGCGCATCGCACGGACGAGTTCGTGCCCATCGCAGACCTACATCAATGCGCGGAAATTCTGCGCCACGCCATCGAACATTTTTGTATGCGCGACTGAAGACCTGAGACTTTTTCCGCGCTCCTCTTTTTCCTCGCAGGCAACCGCGCCGTTCGTGCGTCATCGAAGAATGTGTCTGAAATTTTCCCGCCGGATAATGGTTGAAGACTATGCTGCTCAAGAGAGATCGGATTGACGGTTTGCGCGTCGCCACGCCCTGCCCGATGAAGTGGGACGAGCTGCGCGGCGACGACCGCGTGCGCTTCTGCGATTCCTGTAACCTTCACGTTTACAACATTTCCGAGCTGTCGCGGAGAGAGGCCGAGCGGCTCATAAAAAGCACGGAGGGTCGCTTCTGCTCGCGTCTGCACAGGCGCGCGGACGGCACAGTCATCACGAAGGACTGCCCGGTCGGACTCCGCGCTCTGCGCCTCCGCGCGGCGAAGGTCGCGGGCGCTGCCGTCACGGCTCTGTTCAGTCTCTGCGTCAGCATCTTCGGACAAAACTCTGCTCCGGGCGAGAAGTCAGGCGCGAGCGGCAAGGCTGTCTTGATGCAGCAAGCGACGACAGGCCAGATGACAGGCCAGACGACAGGCGAGTTGAGCGGAGTCGTCACAGACCCTAACGGGGCGGTCGTCAGCGGAACAACTATTACATTAATCAATGAAACGACGGGCAAGCTAAGAGAGACCACGAGCAATGATGAAGGAGTCTACCGGTTCTCTTCTCTCGAACCGGGCACTTATACGATCATGGCTGCGGCAACGGGCTTTGAGGTCAGGACGCACCAGCATGTTCCGTTGCAGGCGGGCGTCGTGAATGAAGCATTGATCGACCTGCCGGTGTTGACCACGAGCGAAGTCCTGGTCGGCGTCACTATGGAGATGGATGAATATAACAGCATGGATTATACGATGGGACTCAAAACCACCTTCTCGACCAGGAAGATCACGAGCCTGCCCTTTTGACAGTCATGGCTGAAGAGCGAGTCAGCGTTGAGCGTTTGCGCGTCGCGTCGCCGTGTCCAGTGAGCTGGGAGACGATGCGCGGCGATGAGCGTGTGCGCTTTTGTGAGCAATGCAGCCTGCACGTGTACAATATCTCCGCGTTGACGCGCAGGCAGGCCGAGGCGCTCATCTCCGAGCGCGAAGGGCGCTTTTGCGCGCGGCTCTACAGGCGTGCGGACGGGACCGTCATCACGAAGGATTGCCCGGTCGGACTGCGCGCGCTGCGTCGTCGCGCGGCGAAGGTCGCGGGCGCAGTGGCGACGGCGCTGCTCAGTCTGTCTACGTGCGTGCTGGGCCGGACTGCGGTCGGCACTCTTCGCGCGGGCGGTTCGCAACCGAACAGCGCGGGCAGGCTGTATAATCGAGCGGAGATTTCCGGGCGCGTGCTCGATCCGAACGGCGTGCCGATTGAGGGAGCCGAGGTCAGGCTCAGCAATCTGGAGACGGGGAAGAAAGCGAAAGCTCTGACCGACGCCAAAGGGCGATACCGCTTTGCGATGCTGAGCCCCGGCCGTTATACCATCGAAGCGTCGGCCGCCTTGTTCAGGACGTACATGATTGCTGACATCAAGCTCGGAGCCAGCGAGACGTTTAACCAGGACCTCATCCTCGAAGTGACTGGACTGATGGGCATCATCACCGTCGAGGAACCAAAAGCAAGTTACAAGGGGCCGGGCATTTCAACTGTTTTCAGCGGCGACAAGGCGCGCAAGCTGCCCTTTTAAAAAATCTATTTTATGAATCATCCAAATTTGCAATCTCTCTTCAGAATCATAGCGGCGGCGGGAATCCTGTTGAGTCTCGCCTGCTCGCTAGCGACGGCGCAGCAGCAACAGGACGCGCCTTTGACGAGTCAGGAGCTGGTCAAGCTCGTCTATCAACTGCCGAAAGAGCCTGAGAAGAAGGACGCGGTCGTGGAAGAGATACGGCGGCGCGGCATCGGCTTCGCTTTAACGGACGGGATGCGTTCGCTCGTGGCGTCCAAGAGCGGCAACGATCCGGCGCTCAAGCGCACGCTCGAAGAGGCCGAGCGCAGGCGCGCCAATCCGGTCGCCACGGCTCGTCCGAGCGAAGCAGAGGCGCAGCAGCTCCTGTCGAAGACGGGCGAGGCCACGCAGGCCGCCAGCGAGGCGATGCCCGACTTCGTCGTCAAACAACTGATCGGCCGCTCCTACTCTTACGGCCGGACATCCAACTGGATCAAGTCCGACAGCCTGACCGTCGCGGTCAGCTATCGCGCGGAGGGAGCCGAGGAGTACAAGCTGCTCGCCGTCAACGGGCTGCCGCCGGGCAAAGAGGCGAAAGATGGGCAGAGCTATGCGGAGCAGGTCGGCGGCTCGACCTCGACCGGCGAGTACGTGAGCCGACTGGCCCTGCTCTTTGAGCCGCAGAGCGAAGCGGCCTTCAAAGCGACCGACACGGATACCCTGCGCGGCCGCCGCACCATCGTCTACGAATATCAGATCCGGCAGGATGTCTCGCACTGGCGCATCATCGAACGCGAGCGCGGCGTCACCGTCGGCTATCACGGCCGCATCTGGGTGGACCGCGAGTTGGCGAGAGTCCTGCGCCTGGAGATGGTCGCGGAGATGCCCGCGGGCTTTCCCGTCAGCGCCGTCACCAACACCATCGATTACGACTGGGTGACCATCGCAGACCAGCGCTACCTCCTGCCCTCGCAGGCCGAGAGCATCGTCGCCTCGATGCAGGGGCCGCAGCTCACTCTCTTTCAGACGCGCAACGACACACGCTTTCGCGGCTATCAGAAGTACGGTTCTGAGGTCAAGGTCATCGAAGAGGACATCGTCGAAGACCCGCCGGAACAGAAGCCTTGAAAGGCAGTGGTCAGGGGCCGGTGGTCAGTGGTCAGCAAAGCACAGACAAGTTCTTCACTGACCACTGACCACCGGCCCCTGACCACTACGCTTTACCTCACGGTAAAGCGCGTGGGGGCGAGGACTGTTCTGGCTTCGGGGTTGTAGTAGTCGTAGAGCACAGACGAAGCGGTCTGCGCCGTGAGGCCGAAGCGCGTGCGGAACTTGAACTCGAAGCTGGTCATCACGCCGCTCATGCGCGGCCAGAGATAGACCACGAGGCGATCCGGCAGCACGTCGTAACGGCTCAGGCTCCAGCCCGATTCGTTCATCGCCTTTTCCAGCGAGGCGCGATCCACATCGGCCCCCGGCGGCAAACCTATCTCGGCCAGCAGCATTCCGTAATAACTCGCGCCGCTCATGCGTCCGGCCTGAACCCTGCACGTCACCGAATCGCCGACCGCGACCTCCGTCCGGTCGTAGCTCACCGCTAGACGCAGCGCGCGACTGGCCGCGCTCGCGTTCCGTCCGGAACCTGCAGGCGAATCCCACGGCACATAGTAGCTCTGCACGGCCTGCACCGCCGCGGGCCGCAACGCCCCCGCGCGCCGGATCGTGATGCTGTTGGTTCCCGCCGCGAGATACTGCGAGAGGTCAACGGAGAGGGGCGCGCTCGGCTGGCTGTCTGGCGGCAGACGGACTGCGGTCGCGCGCTGCCCGTTGACGAAGATCAACGCCTCGTCCGTCTCACCGGTCGCGCCGTTCGCCTTTGAATCCGTCATCGAAGTGATCAGCGCGTCGAGCACGTTGACGGTCGCCTGCGTCGAATACCAGACGCCGTAACGGTCCTTGTTGCCCAGCAGGTAGAGCAGGCCGCGCGAAGCCAATTCCTGATCTTCCTCGCGGCCGAAACGCGTGAGCGCCTGCACGACGAGCGCTGTGGTCTCGATGCGCTCCGCCTGTCCCCAGCCGTAAAAGGGCGTCGCCGTGTTTGAAGCCCAGGAGCTGCCGCTGCCTTCGTCCTGCGAGAGCGCGCGCAGTTTCCCGATGGCCTCGGTCGCGCGCGCGGGCTCGCCCGCCTCGATCGCGGCCAGCGCATACGAAGCCGCGTAGGAGGAGTCGTTGAGCTGAGGCGCACACTGCCGCAGGTAATCGAGCGCGCGTGCGAGCGCAGCGTTCTGTGCGTCGTCGTTCCCCGCTGTGCCGCGCCTGCTCATGAGCAGCAGCCGCGTGATGTAAGCCGTGAGCTTCGCATCGCGCGCCGCTCCTTCTGCTCCTCCGTAGCCATCGTGAGGGTCGTGCCAACTGCCGTCCGCGAGCTGCTGACGCAGGAGCCACGCGCGCGTCTCCTCCAACGCCTTCTCATCAACGGGCAGGAACTCTCTCGCTTCGCTCAGAAATCTGAGCGCGTAGGCCGAGAGCGCGAAGTCCGCGTCGCCGTGTCCCCAGTAGGTAAAGCCGCCGCCGTTCGCGCGATAGCCCAGCAGCCGCTCGTAGCCCAGACGCAGATAGCGTTCGGCCTTCGCCTGAATCGGAGACGACGTGCCGCTCTGTTTGTAAGCCCTCAACGCGAGCAGGCTCGGATAGGTTGAAGAGATGGTCTGCTCGCCGCAGCCGTACGGCCGCTGCATGATGCCTTCGATGCTCTCGATGAGATGCGACATCATGCCCGGATAAATTTTCAATTCGGCCCTGGTTGAGCCCACGATCGCGTCCGCCGGAAAGCTCAGCTCCATTGTCGCCGAGTCCTTCATCACCAGTCCTTTGGTGACAGTCATCTCTTCGCCGTCCGGGTGGACTGTGACGGGCTTCTCGATGGCATCGCTCGCATCTGTGCCCGTCGCCGTGACGCGCTGTTTGCCGTCCGTGACGGAAGCCGCGACGCGTAGTGAGAAGACTGCGCGCGTGGCATCTCCGGCTTTGACGGTCGCGCGCTGCTGCGAGTCGCCGAGCAGCGTGAACCAGCTTTCGGGCCGCAGCTCGACCATGAACTCCTGCGGCTGCTCCAGATAATTGCGCAGCACGACGGGCAGCTCGATGCGGTCGCCTTCGGTCAGGACGCGCGGCGGGTCGTGTTCGATAAAGAAGGGCTGAAAGGCGCGCAGCTCGCCGTCGGCGACGCCGATGCGCCCGTCAACCGTCGAGCCGATGACGGACATCTTCCACGTCGTGATGTTGTCCGCCAGCTTGAAGCTGAACTGCGCGCGCCCGTCCGCGTCCGTCTCAAGCGAGGGCTGCCAGAGCAGCGTCTCCGGGAAATACTCTCGCACGCGCGGCGTAGAGATTTGCCCGGCCTGCCTGCCTCCGGCGCGGTTGCCGTTGTTGTCCTGCCCGTCGATCTGAAAATTGTTCGAGCGGCCACGATTGCCTTTGCCGGAGATGCCGACGCCGTTCCTGAAATCCCTGTCGCCCGCGGAGACGATGCCCGGCGTGAGGAGCGCCAGATTGTCTATCGAGCCGTTGAAGGGCAGCGACGCGAGCTGATTCGGAGTATAAGTCTGCGAGAGTTGGCTCTGTGTTGATTGAATCAACGCAGTGCCACTGTCCGTCACTTCGACCGAGTTGCTCGTCGTTGCGATGCCGAGCGTGATGTCCAGATTGTTAAAGCTTACAGCGCTGACGGGAACCTGCTCGAAGACGGAGGTGGCAAAGCCGCTGGCGGTCGCTTCGACGTTGTACCGCTCGCCCTCGAGTAGTCCCATGAAGCGATAAAGCCCTTCATCATCCGTCGTCGTCGTTTGAACGAGACCAGTGCGCGGATTGGTCACACGCACGGTCGCGCCCACGACGACCGCCCCGTTGGGGTCCAGAATCAAGCCCTGCAAGCTTTCCATCCCCTCGACCGTTCCGGTCACAGGCCCGATCTGATTCGTTTTGAGGTCATCCAGCTCACCGTTCGTGTGGTAAAAGACGCCGACCGTAAAATCGTCGAGCGTGCCGGCACGCGTATCCTTCCCGGCACTCTGGATGGAGACGAAATAGAACTGCTGCGAGACAGGTCTGAACTCCATCTGCTCACGCAGGGGCTGGCCGTACTGGGCGCGGCGCGTGATGGTGTAGCGGTCTGTGTTCGCCACCCAGCTACGGATGCCGAAGTAATATGGCTGTCCCCAGGGATCTAACAGGTCTTCCGGCGAGATGCCCCCTTGCAGCAGTATCTCGCGAATCTCTTTCTCATCGCGCGGGGCGCGTCCCAACGCCTGCAGGCTCGACCGCAGGGCCGCGTTGGCGTGCGTCCGCAGCTCGTCAAAGTAATCGAGCGTGGTGTGCCAGACCGCGAACTCGGCCTTTTGATAGACGCCGCGCGGGTCATAGCCCGAAGCTTTGTTGCGGCTCCGCACGGAGAGCAACAGGTTCTGGCCTTCGCCGTCGAACTCTAACTGATAAGGCTCGCCGCGACGGTCGCGCAGGGAGTCGAAGTCGAGCCCTTCCTGCTCTTTCAGCTCGCGCTT
>JAFBAJ010000565.1 GCA_019247865.1 Acidobacteriota bacterium | reverse complement strand
GAGCGCGGAGTTGCTCGACGCGTCGAGCGCGGGCGCGGCCACGCGGCGCATCTCGGACGAGGTGGGCGTCTGGCGGCAGCGTGCGCAGGCTCCTGCGGATTCCGCCGAGCGTAGGCTCGCGCGCAGAATTTTAGATCAGGTCTTCATCGAGACATACGAAACGGCGCTCTACGTCAACGAGCGACGACGCGATTACCCGATGATGATCGCCAACCTGGAAGTGCGGCGGCTCGTGAGCCCGCAGAACTCGAACGCTCTACTTGAACTGGCGCGCGCCTTCGCGCTCGGAAAAAGAAAGAAGGAGGCGCTCAACACGCTCCGCCAGGCTGTCAGCAACGGCTTCAACGATTGCGCGCGGATCAAGCAGGCGGAATGGAAGAGCCTGCGCGAGGAGCCTGATTTTCAGGAGATCGTCAAGCGCATGAACTGCTCGGTCGAAGGGAGCTAGATGGTCGGACGTTTCATCGAATGGTTCTTCAGAACGTGGGTGCGCCTCTTCGGCCGACGCGTCCGGCGCGGCGAGATGCCGTGGCTCGACGGCCCCCTCGGCAGCTCCGAAAAGATCGGCGCGGACTACTATCAAAAGCTGATCGGCAAAGCGAGCGTCACGGCGCGGGTCAACGAGCCGGGCGCGGGCTTGATGAGAGATTTTCAGAGACTCAAAAGCGCGTCCTTCGACCCGCAGCAGGTGGATCAGAGAGTGCGCGATTTTTATGAGCGGACGACAGACTATCGCCTCGATGTCTGGTCGCAGTGGTCAACGCTCTTTCGTCCCTTCGCGTGGCTCCTGGTCTCGAACGTCAGCCGCCGCATACAGCAGTTGAATCTCCCGATCTCTCCACTGGAAACGAGTCGCGGGATGAGCAGCGACGTGATCCAGCTCGCAGACGAAGAGACGGGCGAGATACTGTATACCTGCTGGTTGCGCAAAGTGCTGGCGACGGGCGATGTGGTCTACGCGGGTTTCTATTCGACCTGTCAGCCGCCGAATTACGACGGCGAATGCGTCAAGGTCTCTTTCCCGCTGCCGCAGGGAAACGCGACCGTCGTCCTCAAGCCCATAGCACACCCGGACGGCTCGCTGGAACTGAAATCATCCGGCTGGAGTTTCGGCGATCCGGGCTATTACAGGATTCACCAGACGGGCGAGAAGACGCTCAAGGTCAGACTGATCCGCGCGCTGAAAGAGTCCATACGCGTCTACGTCGACGAGAGCGGAACCCTCCGCACCGACCACATCTTCAGCTTCTGGCGCACGGAGATGCTGCGGCTCCATTACAAGATCATGCCCGTCGAGTGAGAAAAATTCTCACGCAAAAACGCAAAGACGCAAAGGAAAGCTTTAATGTCTTCCTTTGCGTCTTTGCGCCTTGGCGTGAGCCTGTTTTTCTGCTTACGGAATATAAGCTCCGGCGGTCGGCACATCGCCGTTCGCGCCGAACGTCAGGCCGAGGAATCCGCTGGTGCTGCGCTGGACATACCAGCCTCCTGTTGATGGACGGAAGACAGCGACATCGGCTCGGCCGTCGCCGTCGTAATCACCGGGCGCAGGCTTGTCGCCGCTGGCTCCGAACGGAATGGCTGTGAAGCCAAGCGTGCTGCGCTGGATGTACCACGTCCCGTTCGAGGGACGAAAGACCGCGACATCGGTCTTCCCGTCGCCGTCGTAATCAGCAGGCGCAGCCTTGTCGCCGCTCGCGCCGAAAGCGATGCCGATAAAGCCGAGCGCGCTTTGCCGGATGTACCAGCCGCCCGTCGTCGGACGGTAAACGGCCACGTCTGCTCTGCCGTCACCGTCGTAGTCTTCGACGACCGGAACATCGCCGTTCGTGCCGAAGCTCAGGCCGAGAAAACCGTCGCGGCTCTGTTGTATGTACCAGCTTCCCGTCGACGGACGAAAGACCGCGAGGTCTGCTTTGTCGTCGCCGTCGAAATCTCCGGACGCAGGCACGTCACCGTTCGCTCCGAAACCAACGGCGGTGAAGCCGAGCTGGCTGCGCAGGAGATACCAGGTTCCGTTGGAAGGACGAAAGACTGCGAGGTCTGTCTTCGTGTCGCCGTCGTAGTCTGCGGGAGCGGCAACGTCGCCCGTCGTGCCGAAGGCTGTGCCTGCGAATCCGGCTGTGCTCTGCGAGAGATACCAGCCGCCGTTCGAGGCGCGAAAGACCCCGACATCCGTCTTGCGGTCGCCGTCAAAGTCCGAGCGGATATTGCCTGCGCCGACGCCTGCTCCGCAAGCCGTGAGGCAGGAGACGTTGGCGATGAAGGTCTGAATATATGCGCGCGGCTGAGGCCCGAACCCGTTGGCGAAATTGATGCCGGGGTTCGGCGACAGATGGCAATAGCTCATGATCGTGCCGGACGCCGGGATCGGCGCGGTGCCGCAAGGCCCACCCTCGTAAGGATAACCGGCGGCGGGGCCGCAGCCGTCAATCGGCGTGTCGTTCCCGTTCCAGAAGCAGGCGTGCGTGTGCTCAGAGCCGAGAACATGTCCGGTCTCGTGCGTAAAGCATTCGACCGACCACGAATAGGTCGGCACATTCTCATAGATCGTCTGAATGTTGCTGATGGCATGTCCATTGTTACAGACGCGGCCTCTGGCGACGCCGCCCAGGGCGAGTTGCAGCGCCAGCAGATGTGGGACGTCGCCATTGAAGGTCGGGCGCGCGGCGAAGAACTGGTCCATCTGCTGCGACGAGGTCGTGGCTCCGGTGATCGGGCTCGGCGAGTTCCAGACGAAGATCTGCGAGAGGACGACCGAAATGCCGTCGTTGTTGAAGAGCGTCGCGGATTGATTGAAGATGCCGGTGACGAAGCTGTTGACCGCCGGGACGCTGCCCTTATTCTGGTAGAGGTCGTAATTGGCCTCCTCGTAGATTTTCACGCAGTTGGCCTGCGGCGTGTCCGGCGCTTGCAGCATTGACGGCGGCACGCTGGTCGTCGTGTCGTCCTTCGTCTCGCAATGAAAAGGCGAGCTGACTTTCATGTCTCTCTCGGCATAGACGATGTGCCTGTCCGTCTCGTTTTTGCCGCCGAGCCTGCCGATCACGTTATTGCCCTCGGCCTCCGCACTGTAAAAGCCCATCACTTCATGCTCGAAGATACTGATGGCCGCGAGCGAGTGTTCGTCGCCTTTGACGATGCCGCGATAATGGACGCCGAGCCCTTCATTGACCGGCTGCCTGGTCGGCTTTGAAGTCTGGACGGAGAAGCCTGGCGCGAAGATGTTGACCTTCATCAGCTCCAGCTCGACTGTTCCCCCTCTACCGTTCGGCAGGGGCAAGGTCAGGAACTCTACGTTCTCGCGGGTGAGCCGATTGACCGCCGCGTGATCGAGACTGAGAATCGTCCCGTCGTTCAGGGTGCGTCCGAGCTGCGCGTCACCGGCAATCGAGCGGCCGCTTGACTCGAACAGCTCGCGCCGCTCGAACTCTACTCCAGCAGACTTCGATGTGCGGATCATGTCGGGGACGTAATGATGCTCGCTCTCCTGATTAGGCACGAGCGTTTGCTTCTCGCTGTTCATCGAGGCGCGGCCGATTGAGAGCCAGATCACGGCGAAGGCGATGGACATCAAGGTCAACGTCGTCACGATGAAGCGGGGGTTTCTATTCCTCATGATAATTTCCTCGGGATTGGGGTCACAGAAGCTTTTTGAGAAGAATTTTAAGTACAGCGAAGACGATTGAGACAAACGCGCCGGATAATAACATGAGGGCCGAAGCAGTGGAAGAAAAATTCTCCCGCGCGCGCTTCTCGCCGGACAAACGGCCGTTGGCGGCTGTGCGGTGTGGACAGTTGGGCCAGAATGCAGTAATAATATGCGCTTTTAGCGTGACTTGCCGCCGATGCAGTAGAGAGCCGGGACGCGCTTCCCGTGCGTTTCGCTTTGTCTCGGACTGTTCGGAGCAGGGCTCGCGCCAGCTATCAATCCCCTTATCTATGCAGAGAACAGAAAGGATTCGTCCGCGCCTGTCACGGACGCGAGAGAAGTTTTCATGAACCTTCAACACAGAATCATCAACGGCCTCCGCAGCCGCACGCTGTTTGCTCTCGTGGCGAGCTTCGCCGCGCTCCTCTTTCACGCCTCGGCGGTCTTCGCGCAGCGGCGCGAGTCGTCGGGCGGCGGAGAGGCCAGTCTCCGGCTGCCGGACCTCTCGCGGGTCACTTTTCTGGGCATCAACGGCCACACGCTCCTGATGCTCGGGCTCGTCGTCTGCGTGCTCGGGCTGGTGTTCGGGCTGGCGATCTTCATGCAGCTCAAGAACCTGCCCGTCCATCGCAGCATGCGTGAAATTTCAGAGCTCATCTACGAGACCTGCAAGACCTATCTCGTCACGCAGGGCAAGTTTATTCTGATCCTCGAAATCTTCATCGGAGCCATCATCATTCTGTACTACGGCTTCCTCGAAGGATACGAGCTGCTGCGCGTGGTCATCATTCTGCTCTTCAGTCTGGTCGGCATCGCGGGCAGTTACGGCGTCGCGTGGTTCGGCATTCGCGTCAACACGTTCGCCAACTCGCGGACGGCCTTCGCCGGACTCGCGGGCAAGC
>JAFBAJ010000431.1 GCA_019247865.1 Acidobacteriota bacterium | reverse complement strand
ATGCGCTCGATGCCGGTGCTCGTGAGCCGCTTCATCAGGCCGTGCACCTGTATGTTGTAGGCTTCATAGCAGCGCTCGTCGCGGACGCGCGGGTCGTTCGGCACATACGGAAACCGCTCGACGCTGCGCATCAAAGAGAGCTCGCCCGACGGCACTTCGTACTCGAACTGGACGCGGCGAATCGCACGCACGCGCTCTCTATGCTCACCGACGGAATCGTTAAAGCTCGTGAGGCGCATACGATCCTGCGCCAGGCGTTCGAGGTCTACATCGGCGGCAATGATCTGCTCTTCGCTGGGAAAACGCTCGGCCTCGGCCAGCAACTCGTTGTTCTCGTAGATGAGCGCGTGGCCGTCCCACGCCAAATCCGTGGTGGATTCGCCCGGCCCGGCGGCCGAATAGAGATAGGCCGCGATGCATTTGCCAGACTGCGACGCGCAGAGATTGCGTCGGTACTCAGCCTTGCCGATGGTGATGTTGCTGGCGGAGAGATTGACGAGCACGGTCGCGCCCGCGAGCGCCGCGTAGGTGCTCGGCGGAATCGGCGTCCATACGTCCTCGCAAATCTCTACGTGCAGCGAAAAGTCTTCGACGTTGACCGCATCGAAGATCAGGTCGCTCCCGAACGGCACGCGCTCGCCTAAGAAAAGGACTTCGCGGCTGACGGCGTTGCGCCCCGAAGTGAACTGCCGCTTCTCGTAAAACTCGCGATAGTTGGGCAGGTACGTTTTCGGCGTGATGCCTAAGACTTTCCCTTTGTAGATCACGACGCCGCAGTTGAAGAGCTTGCCTTCAAACCTGAGCGGCGCGCCGACGATGAGCATCGGCGTGAGCCGCTTGCTCTCGTCCACGAGGCGCGCGAGCGCGGATTCGGTCGCGTCGAGCAGCGTGTCCTGATGAAAGAGGTCATCATTCGAGTAGGCCGAGATGCCCAGCTCCGGAAAGAGCGTGACGGCGGCCTTCATCTCGTGCGCGCGACGCGCGAGGCCGAGGGTGCGCTCGACATTGAACTCCGGGTCGGCCACACGCACGAACGGAATGCACACGCTCGCCCGAATAAACTTGTGCGAGTAGATGGAATGAAATGGTCGCTGCATACAGACAGTCTACAGCGAGACGAACGAACATTAAAAGCTGGTCTTAGGTCTTTGGCCTTTGGTCTTTGCCTGCGATTCAATCTTGAGCGAGACATCAAAGACCAAAGGCCAAAGACCTAAGACCAATTTTTACTTTACCTTGCGCGCGTTGACCGTGCCTCTGCGGGTCATGAGCGTGAGGCCGACCACAGCTCCTTTGTCATCGCGGTTGAAGGTCACGTTGGAGGCTGTCTCGGCGATGTTGAAGAGCGTGTCAGACTGTGCCAGGAGTTTGGTTTTCGGTTTGATGGGCGAGGTGATGTAGAGCTCTTCGTTTTCGAGCGTGATGTCGATCATTAGATTCTGCATCACGTTCGGGTCGCCTTCGTACCGGCCGACGTATTCCTGCAGGAGTTTGACATCAACCCTTTTTCCGACGGGCTTCTGCATCCGGTCGGCCAGATAGATCTCCGCGATCTTCCGCGCGAGCGGCGTCGGTTCGATGAGGTCATTGTTCGAGAGCAGAAAGATCGCCGTGTGCTGCGCCGGATAGAGCCGCATCGTGGCGCGATAACCCAGATAGCCGCCCGCGTGCTCGACCACATCGAGGCCGTTCTCCTGATTGACGTACCAGCCGAAACCGTAGAGCGTCTGCATCCCGTTGTTCAAACGCCCGGAGGTGAAAGCCTGTTTCAGCGTCGCGGCCTTGACCAGTTGCTCGGACTCCAGCGCGCCCGCCCACTTCGAGAGGTCCAAGAGCGTCGAGTAGACGCCCTTCATGCCGTAGATGAAACGGTCGGAGGTCTGCTCGTAAGCCTTGAAAACTTTCTCTTCGGAGGAGTATGAGATGGCGGCGCGCGATAAATTTGGTTTCGTCTCGTCGTAGACGAACGTGCTCGTCATGCCGAGCGGCTTGAAAATATTCTCGCGCATGAAGCGCGCGAAGGACTGCCCGGAGGCTTTCTCGACGATGAGCGCCAGCAGCATATAGCCGGCGTTGTTGTACTCTGACTTTTCGCCGGGCGCGAAGCTCACGCTCTTCTGCTGCGCCATCTGCCTGAGCAGCTCTTTCGCGGTCGGCTCGTAGCCCTTCCTGAACCAGTTTGGGTTGATGATGTCTATCAGGCCGGAGGTGTGTATGAGCAGATGCCGGACGGTGACGGCTTTCGCGTAGGGCGGGAACTCCGGGAAGAATTTGGCGAGCGGATCATCGAAGCTCAGCCGTCCGCGCTCTTGCAGAATCATGACGGCCATCGCCGTGAACTGCTTGGAGGTCGAGCCGATTTCGAAAGCTGTGTTCGGCCCGACCGGCTCCTTCGTCTCCAAACGCGCCAGCCCGTAGCCCTTGCTGTGCACGACGCGGCCGTCACGCATCACCAGCACGGCCGCGCCCGGCCCGTCCGCTTGAATCAACCCGGACATCAACGCATCCACACGCGCGGATTTGTCCGTCTCCTGCGCGGCGCAGATCTTCACAGAGGCTAACGCGAGGCACACGTAGGCCGCGACGATGAGTAATCGTTTCATACTTGCTTCTCCGCTAAATTATTTTTTTTGAGTTAAGAGAGCGCCGCTTCTCTTCTCTGCGCCCAGAGCCTGTGCGCGCCGAACCAGAAGAGCAGGCTCAGCACCATCGTCGTCACGGCGACGCCGTTGGGACGCGCCTCTGCCGGAAGGAACGCGAGCACGGCCGCCAGCAGGAAGACGACGGCGATGCACGCCGCGCGCACAGCCTTGACCGGGCGCAGGAGCTTCGTCGTCATCAGCACGAGCGCGATGAAGTTAAAAGCGATGCCGATCATCATCAGCGAATCGAGCATCGCACCCAGAGCGTAAGGCAAGTGTGCTCTGCCGCTCACCAGCAACTTGCCGCCGATGATGACGACCGCCGCGTAGATGATGAGAGCGAGCGTGATGGTCTTTAAGGTCTTCAACGGATCGAATCCTTTCCTGAAATTTTGCAGCCGCTCGCGGGGCGCGCTCTGCGCCAGATCGAGCAGCGCACGCATCCAGACGCGCACCAGGCCGAGCCCGCTCTGCCTGTGCTCGCGGCACAGGTCTCGAAAGACGAGCAGCATCTCGCGCTCGTACTCCTGCCTGAACTCCGCCGGATAGGCCGCGAGCAAAAGCCTGTAGAAACTTTGTGAGAGCCGTTCCATTATCCCGCCTGTGTCCTGTTGAGCAATTTTTTGGCGCGCGCGGCCGAGACCAATTCCGCCAGACGCTCCGCTTCGGCGACGGCCACGCGGCGGCCGAGGTCTGTCAAGCGGTAATAGCGCCGCCTCTCGTCATCCAGCGCCGCATCCGGCCGCTCGTCCGATTCAGCGATGAGCCCGTCGCCCAGCATCCGCTTGACCGAGCCGTAGAGCGTCCCCGGCCCCAAGCGAACCTTGCCGCCCGTCCCGCGCTCGACCTCCTGCATGATGCTGTAGCCGTGCCGCTCCTGGTCGGCCAGCGCCAGCAGGATTTGAAACATCGCCGCCGTCAGCGGCAGAAATGATTCCGGTTCGCGCGCCTTTGCCTTCAAGGGCCTCTCCCTTCCCAACTATATCGAGCGGCGATATAGTAGCTGGCGGGCGCGTTTCTGTCAACAGCGAAGTTGCTATAAAATTCAGTTATGAGTGAATATCAAAATAGTGAAGTCGCCACGCTCGCGGGCGGATGTTTCTGGTGTCTGGAAGCGGTCTTCAAGGACCTGCGCGGCGTGGAGCGAGTCGAGTCCGGCTACGCCGGCGGTCAGACTCTCAATCCGACCTACAGGGAGGTCTGCAACGGCACGACGGGCCACGCGGAGGTCGTGCAGGTGACCTTTAACCCGGAGGAGGTTTCGTTCAGAGAGATACTGGAAGTCTTCTTTACCATCCACGACCCGACGACGCTCAACCGTCAGGGCGCGGATGTCGGCACGCAGTATCGCTCGGCCATCTTCTATCACACGCCCGAACAGAAAGAGCAGGCCGAAGAGACCATCGCGCGCCTCAACGCCGAGAAGATCTGGAACGCGCCGATCGTGACCCAGGTCGCGCCGCTCACGGAGTTCTACAAAGCGGAGGACTATCATCAGGACTACTTCGAGAACAACCCCGCGCAGCCCTATTGCCAGATGGTCGTCGCGCCTAAGGTCTCGAAGTTCCGGCAGAAGTTTTTAGAGAAGCTCAAGCGTTGATCTCTTTGCGCTCTTCTGTCTTTCCTTGTTCGCGCCTTGGCATGAAACGTTGAGGGTTCTCGCCAAGTCGCCAATAAAGAAAGACTCAAGGAGCGAAGGGGTTGAATCTAATCCACACGTGCGGCGACCGGCTCGTGTTCGGCGTCGAGCGTGGTCAGCTCGGCCATCACCATGCGCTCGCCCGTCTCGGCGCAGCAGGCATCCTCGCTCGGCCCTTCGTAATCTTCCCCGCCCGCGCGCGGCAGTGCGAACGAAACCAGCAGCGCCAGGGCCGCGAGCGCCGTGCCCACCCAGAAGACCCTGTGAATCGCCGCCGCCATCGAAGCCTGCAGCGCGTTGAGCACGTCCGGCTGAAGCCTGGCGCGCGCCTGCGGATCGATCAAAGCGTTCGGGTCGACGGCGAGCCCTGCGGTCAGCACCGCTCCCATCACCGCGACGCCGACCGCGCCGCCGATTGAGCGCGAGAACTGATTGAGCGAAGTGGCGATGCCGAGCTGCGCGCGCGACACGGCCTGCTGCACTGCGATGAGCAGCGTCAGCATCGTCAGGCCGAGCCCCGCGCCGATCATCATCAGATCAACATAGAGCCAGACGCGCGCCGTCTCGCGCTGAAAGCTGGAGAGCAGAGCGAAGCCCAGCGTGAGCAGCGCGAAGCCGACCAGACACGTCGGGCGATATCCGACCTTGAGCAGCAGGCGTCCGCCGATGATGGACATGCCGACCCAGCTCAGCATCAGCGGCGTCAAAAGCGACCCGGCCTGCGTCGCAGACATCCCCAGAGCCCCCTGCGCGAAGAGCGGGACGAAAGAGATCGCGCCGAACATCGCCACGCCCGCCAGGAATCCAGCCGTGACGGAAACCGTGACGACGCGATTGCGAAACATCCCGAACGGCACGATGGGGTCTGCCGCGCGCCGCTCGACGTAGATAAAGAGCAGCGCCAGCAAGACGGCTCCGGCCACCAGCGAGAGGTTGCGCAGGCTGAGGAGCGTCGCCAGGCTCGCGCCGCCTTCGACCAGCGCGAGCATGAGCAGCGTGATCGCTATAATCAGAATCAGCGCGCCCGCGTAATCAATCGCCGGACGCTCCGTCCGCTTAGGCTCCTTCAGCGCGAGCCCCAGGATCAGGGCCGCCGCGAGTCCGAACGGCAGGTTGATATAAAAGACCCAGCGCCAGGACAGCTCGTCCGTGATGAAGCCGCCGACGATGGGGCCGAGCACGCTCGACAGGCCCCACACGCCGCTAAACAAAGCCTGCATCCGCGCGCGTTCTTCGAGCGTGTAGATGTCGCCGATGATGGTCATGCCGAGCGGGATCAGCGCGCCCGCTCCGAGGCCCTGCAATGCGCGAAACGAGATGAGCTGCGCCATCGAAGCAGACATGCCCGACAGCACTGAGCCGAGGAGAAAGATCACGATGCCGAGCTGATAGAGCAGCCTGCGGCCGTAGAGGTCAGAGAGCTTGCCCCACACGGGCACGGTTACGGTCGAGGTGATGAGATAGGCCGAGAAGACCCAGCTGTAATGGCTCAGGCCGCCGAGCGAAGAGATGACCGTCGGCATCGCCGTCCCGACCACAGTCGCTTCGAGCGCGGCCAGAAACATCCCAGTCATCACGCCCGCCGTCACGGCCCACCGCCGCCCGCTCGACATCGCCAGCACACTGCTCGCTACTTCCATTGTCACGATTCCCTTGAACGCTTTAGCTCCGTCAGGAGCGAGATGCTTTCGCAGCTCCGTCAGGAGCGAGATGTTTTTAGCTCCGTCAGGAGCTAGATATTTATAGCCCCTCAAGTCTCCCACAGATGAGCTCCGTCAGGAGCGGAATATGTCGCTCCTCACGGAGCTTCAAATCGGGTGGCGGCTGCGGGCTATAAACATGCCGCCGCTCTGCGGCTTTTAATGATGCCGCTCTGCGGCTGCGGGCTATAAACATGCCGCCGCTCCGCGGCTATTAATCATGACCGCTCCGCGGCTCTTCATGACCGCTCCACGGCTCTTCATGACGCCGCTCTGCGGCTATAAACATGCCGCCGCTCTGCGGCTTTTGCGGGCTATAAACATATCGCCGCTCTGCGGCTATAAACATTCCGCCGCGCTGGGCTATAAACATGCCGCCGAGCTGCGGCTTTTAATGGCGACGCGCTGCGGCTTTTGGCGACGCGATGCGGCTTTTAATGATGCCGCTGTGCGGCTTTCAACAGCAAATATGCCGCCGCTCTGCGGCTGTTGAGGCTATAAACATGTCGCCGAGCTGCGGTTTCTTCAAACAACCTCCAAAGCCTGGCGATCCCACGCGGCGAGCGTCGCGCCAGCTTCGTAGGTGCTTTGCAGAAACTCCATCAAAGCTTCGTCCGGCTGCGCGGACGCGCGCAGGTCGTCGTACATCAGGAGGAACTCCGACATCTCTTTGGAGTAGAAGCCCTGCGCCGGGCGTATCGCCTGCTCGCTCAAACCTTCCGGCTCCGGCGCGGTGTAAGAGTAGAAGGCCGCGCCCTTCATCTCGCCGCCGCCCGGCCAGAAGCCGTGACTGATGACTTCGTGCGAGTAGGCTTCGCGCGTGATGGGATCGGCCTCCGGGCGTTCCGGCGCGGGGCGACCCGAAAAGCGCGTCACGGCCAAGTCGAAGCTGCCCCAGAAAAAATGGACCGGGCTCACCTTGCCCGTAAAGCGCCCGCGAAACTCTTTGAAGACGCGGTCGGCCTGCACGAGCACGCGCCAGAAGCGATGCGCGTACTCCGCATCATAAGCAGCATGCGTTTCATCTTCCGTGAAAGGAATCGGGTCCGGAATCTCGACCGGCATGGTCCAGATTTTGACTTCCAGATCGAGCGCGCCGAGCGCCTCCATCACCAGCCGATAAAACTCCGCCACCGTGCGCGGCTCAAGCGCGATGCTCCGGCTCGCTCCTTCACTCGTTTTAATAATGAGCTGATGGCTGATGAAATCGAAATCGATCTCGAACGAGCGCGCGCCGTACGGCATCGGCGAGGTCGTCAGCCCGCGCGCCGTCAGATAGAGCGGGACTTGCCACCAGTGATTGATGTGCGGGCTCTGCGCCAACCTGATCTTGCCGACGACCTGCGTCCACATGTGCAGCGTCGCGCGCGTCTCGTCCCACGCGTCGAGCGGCAGCGCAGGCCACACTTCCGGGTTCTGTTCGGACATGTTGAAGTTTCTCCTTGCAAGAAAGAATCTCACGCAAAGGCGCAAAGACGCAAAGGAAGAACGCCAATCCT
>JAFBAJ010000284.1 GCA_019247865.1 Acidobacteriota bacterium | reverse complement strand
CGCGGGGCCGTCCGCGCTCGAAGAGAGTGGCGGCAGCGTGTGGTACGGAGAATAGCCGACGAGCCTGTACCCGCCCGTGCTGGTGACTGGACGAATGGCGGCGATGATGCGCGGCCCCGGCACGAGCCCCTGTGCGATGGCGTCGCGCAGGGCTATGTCGGCGAAGCCTGCGCCCTCGTTGCCCAGGTCGCGGATAGTGGTCACGCCCGCTTCGAGCGTCAGCAGAGCGCTCCGCGTGGCGTAGATGGCGCGGAACTCCGGCGTCTCGCGCAGGATCTGCGCGTCGTAGTCGCCCGCGTGCAGCACGATGTGCGTGTGCGCGTCGATGAGGCCGGGCATCACCGTGAGGTCGCCGAGGTCGATCACGTTCGCGCCGGAAGGGACGGCCAGCCCCTGTCCGACCTGCATGATCTGCTTGCCCTGCACGATGATGACAGCGTTCGACAGGAGCTTGTCTGAGCGGCCATCGAAGAGCCGCCCGGCCTTGATATAGGTCAGGTCGGTCGGAGTCTGAGCCGCGCTCCACGCATAACAGAGCAGGCAGAGCCAGGCGGCGACGAGGCTTTGAAGCAGGTTTGAAGGTCTGTGTCTCATGCGCCTGAGCATAAGTCAGCGCACGCGAAAAAATCCACTTCGCTCTGCTCAGGGAACACGTCCGGGGCTCTATATTCTCGTTGTCGTTTGCCCTTGCTTGTGATAATAAGAGGGCGTTAACTGCGCCAGAGCAAGCCAAACCGGTCGAGCACGCAAAGCCCTCTCTGAACTCCATTTATATTAAGGAGCCCTTCATGTTAAAGCCGCTCATCAAACGCCACACATTTTTTCGCGGGCTGATCTTCATGGGCGCAGTCTGTGCCGGACTGTTTCTGCTGGCGGGCGGCGGCCAGAGCGCTGCGAGCCGGAGCGTTGCGAGGACAGCCGAGCCGGAGAGCATTCTGCAATCGCCGCTCGTGCTGGATGACGGAGCGGCGGGCGACAGGACTGGCCTGAGCGTGGCCCTCAACGGGAACACCGCGCTCGTCGCCTCGCCCAATCACAGGATCGCGGCGACCACCCCTCCGGGCGCGGTCGCAGTCTTCCAGCGCACTGGCAATGTCTGGAGCTCGCAGACGGAGCTGTTGCCGAACGAAGCGGCCTTCGCTAACGCCACCTTCGGAACCGGCGTCGCGCTTGACGGCGACCTGGCCGTAGTCGGCGCGCCGCGTTACCTGCCGGGCAACACCGGAGCCGTCTACGTCTACAAGCGCAACGGGACGAGCTGGAGCAGGCAGGCGCGAATCATCAACAACAACTCCAACTTTGGTTCGAGCGTCGCCATCAGCGGCGACACCATCATCATCGGCGATCCGGGGGTAGATTCTGCTGCGGGCGCGGCCTACATCTATCGCCTCAACGGCTCGACGTGGGAGTTGCAGACGACACTCGTGGGCGTCGACAGGGGGCCGAGCGACCGCTTCGGCAACAGCGTGGCGATTGAAGGCAACACAGCCGTCATCGGAGTCTTCGGTGACAACACGGATGCGGGTTTCGATACCGGCTCGGTCTATGTCTACGCGCGCAGCGGGACGACGTGGACGCAGCAGGCTTTTCTGACGGCCAACGATGCGCAACCGTTTGACTTCTTCGGCACGAGCGTCGCCATCAGCGGCAACACCATCGCCATCGGCGCATACGGATGCGACGGGCCGAGCACTTTCGAGACGGGAGCCGCGTATGTCTTCCAGCGCAGCGGCACGACCTGGAGCCGGGTCGCCAAACTCGTTGCGACGGACGGCAAGTCCGATGACAAGCTGGGCTGGAGCATCGCCATCAACGGGAACAACATCGTCGCCGGAGCTTACTATTACGATCTGCCGAACCGGCAGAACACCGGCGCGGCCTATCTCTTTCAACGCTCCGGCTCCTTCTGGGTGCAGAGCAGCCTCGACTTTCTGGACAACGGCGCGCCCGGCGACCTGTACGGCAACGGCGTCGCCATCAGCGATAACACGATCATCTCCGGCTCGCCCAATCACGACAAGGAGGATGCGCTCAATTACGGCGCGGCCTACGCCTATATCTTTCATCCGAACCTACGCAACACGAATGACTTTGAGGGTGACGGCCGGACAGACCTCTCCGTCTTTCGTCCAGCGGACAACACCTGGTATGCGAAGGAGAGCTCGAACAGCCTGCTTTTCACGCGCCAGTTCGGCACGAGCGGCGATCTCCTCGCGCCAGCCGATTACGACGGCGACGGCCGCACGGATGTCGCCGTCTTTCGCCCGTCGAGCGGCTCCTGGTTCATCCTCCAAAGCTCGAACAGTGTCATCCGGTCGCGGCAGTTCGGCACGAGCGGCGACCTGCCTGTGCCCGGCGATTACGACGGCAACGGTTTGACGGACATCGCCGTCTATCGTCCCGCGAACGGCACCTGGTATATCACGATGGGCATCAGCAACAGCGTGCGGACTGAGCAGTTCGGAGCGAGCGGCGACCGTCCGGTCCCCGGCGATTATGACGGCGACGGCCGGAACGACCTCGCCGTCGTCCGACCCGCGGAC
>JAFBAJ010000188.1 GCA_019247865.1 Acidobacteriota bacterium | reverse complement strand
AGGGCAACCGCGAACTCTTCAAGGGCTTCTACCAGCAGGCGAACAAGGACGCGCTCGTGATCGACGACCGTTACAACGGCGGCGGGTTTATTCCGGATCGCATGATCGAGCTGTTGGAGCGCAAGCCCGTCAGCTACTGGACGCGGCGCGGCGGCGAGGTCTATTCGACGCCCGCCTTCGCCAACGCAGGGCCTAAGGCGATGCTCATCAACGGCTACGCCGGTTCGGGCGGCGATGCGTTCCCGTACTATTTCCGCGAGCGCGGGCTGGGACGCATCTTCGGGACGACGACGTGGGGCGGCCTGATCGGGCTCTCCGGCAACCCCTCGCTCGCGGACGGCGGAAGCCTCTCCACGCCCTCTTTCCGTTTCATGGCCCTCAACGGGCAATGGGCGGTCGAAGGCGTCGGCGTGGACCCGGATGTGGAAGTCGTAGATCGCCCGGAAGCCATCGCGCGCGGCGACGACCCGACGCTCGAAGCGGCCGTCAAATATCTGATGGAAGAGCTGGCGCGCAATCCCCCGAAGCGCATCACAGCCCCGTCGCCTCCGATTTTGAAACCTTAAAGCGGAAAACAGTTCACCGCAGAGGCGCAGAGATTACGCAGAGGGAACGCAGAGACAGCTTTTAAGCTCTTTCTCTGCGTATCCTCTGCGACTTCTCTGCGCCTCTGCGGTGAATTTCTTTGAACGTCTCTGCCGGGAGTTCCGACGCGCGCCAGAGATACCAGCTCGCGACGGAGCGATAGGGCCGCCAGCGTTCGCCGTACTGGAGCAGCTCTTTCGGCTTGGGCATCTCATCCAGCCCGTGCAGGAGCGCGAAGCCTTTGCGCACGGCCAGGTCTCCGACGGGCAGCACGTCCGGACGGCCGAGCCTGAAGATGAGCAGCATCTCCACCGTCCAGCGACCGATGCCTCTGACTCTGGTCAGGTGCTCGATGATCTCCTCATCACCCATTCGCCTGAGGCGCGCGAGCGTCGGCACTGTCCCGTCCAGCGTTTTGGCAGCCAGGTCTTTGAGCGCCAGCAGCTTGGCCCCGGACAGTCCAGCGCCGCGCAGGCTCTCTTCCGAAGCCGCCAGAATATCCTCCGGCCGCAGCCTCTTCTTTCCCGAAAGCGCCAGCACGCGCGCGTGAATCGCCGCCGCCGCGTTGCCGTGCAGTTGCTGGTAGATGATGTTGCGCGCCAGCGCCTCGAAGGGATTCTGCAAGCGCCTCAGCTCCAGGTCGAAAGCGCCCGTGTGCTCGATGAGCCGCGCGAGCAAAGGGTCTTTGAGCGAGAGCTGCTCAATCGCAACTGCCGGATCATAGTCGAAGCCGTCCTGCGTTCTGCTCTTCATAGCGCGCCATTATACTGTGGAAGCAAAGACTTGTTACTATATAAGTATGACCGAACCGTCCTATCCCGCCGCCCGCATCGTCTCGGCCATCGTGGAGGAGCATTTCAAGCGCCATCGCATAGTCGCGCACGAGCAGGGCTGGACGGAGCTGGCTCCGCAGCCGGAAGTGCAGACCATCGAGACCGCCATTGATGTCGCCTTCTGGGCGAGCCTCCGGCACGAAGAGGGCTACTCGCCGAAAATTTCGCTCGCCTTTGTGCCGCCGGAGCAGGCGGGCGAGCCGCTCCTGTTCGAGAGCGTGCTGCCGCTCGGGGCCGCCGCCCTCACGCGTCTCGCGCCGGCGGTCGAGCGTCCGGGCATACACCTCGGCCTCTGGCACAACGGCGAGGAGCTGTGCGTCTGGGGCACCACGCGCAGCATTCCCAAGCTCTGCTTTGTGCTGGAGGTCATCGAGCCCGGACTGCTGGTCGTCAAGTACAATCGCGGGCAGGAATCCGGCAAGTTCGTCAACGTCGTCGTCCTCAAGGGCGACCAGATCAAGGTCATTGACGAAGAGGGCACGAGCCTGCCGGACTGCCCCGCGCTGCTCGCGGCGCTGCTCGATTTCGGCTCGCCGTCGCTGCGCGACCGGTCGACGGTCAACGTGCTCGTGCAGCTCGCGGCCTCGATGCGCCTGCACGGTCGCGGCGGCACGCTGCTCGTCGTCCCGCCCGCCTCCGAGAAGTGGCGCGAGTCCATCGTCTGGCCCGTGCCGTACGCCGTCGCGCCTCCGCAGGCGGAGCTTTCGACGTTGATGCGACAGGACGAGAGCGAAAGAAAGAAGCGGCTCTGGCAGGAGGCTTTGATCGACGCGGTGGATGCGGTGGCGGGACTGACGGCCGTGGACGGCGCGACCGTCATCAACGAGCAGTACGAGGTGCTCGCCTTCGGCGCAAAGATCGTGCGGATGGAATCCGGCACGCAGGTCGAGCAGCTGG
>JAFBAJ010000078.1 GCA_019247865.1 Acidobacteriota bacterium | reverse complement strand
CGAACTATTACGAGGTCGTGCCTTCCAATTATCTCGAAACGCTTTTGTGGGCTGAATCCGACAGGCTCTCGACGTTGCAGGTGGACGAGGCGAATTTCAAGTCCGAGCGCGACGTGGTCAAAGAGGAGTTCCGCCAGCGCTATCTCGCGCCGCCCTACGGCAAGCTCTTCTATCTCATCGAGCAGAAATCTTTCACCAAGCATCCGTACAGACGCCCCGGCATCGGCAGCATCGAAGAGCTGAACGCCGCGACCATCGAAGACGTGCGCGCGTTTCACTCGACCTTCTATCGGCCGGACAACGGGACGCTGGTCGTCGTCGGCGACTTCGACCAGAAGCAGCTCGACGGCTGGATCGATAAATATTTCGGACGCCTGACGAAGCCCGACACGACGATGCCGCGCGTCACGATCAAAGAGCCGGAGCGCACGGCCGAGCAGCGCTTTACGGAATACGGCGCGAACGTGCCCGCGCCCGCGGTCGCCATCACCTATCTCGCTCCGCCGGTCGCGAGCGATGACGCGGCGGCCCTGCGCGTCGCCGAATCGATTCTCTCGGAAGGCGAATCCTCGCGGCTCTATCAGTCGCTGGTCTATGAACAGCAACTGGCCCAGGAGGCTTTCGGCGAAGCAGACCTGCGCGAAGACACCGGCCTCTTTATCCTCGGCGCGATTCTCGCCAGCGATAAGAAGGTCGAAGACGCAGAGCGTTCGCTGCTCGCGGAGCTGAAGAAGATGCAGGAGCAGCCGGTCACTGCGGCCGAGCTCGATAAGGCCAAGAACCAGCTCGTCACGAGCGCCCTGCGCGAGCGCGAGACGAGCAACGGCAAGTCCTTCTCGCTGGCCGAAGCGGCGGTGCTCTACGGCGACCCGGCGCGCGTCAACACGAACCTCGATAAGCTGCAGGCCGTGACGGCCGCAGACGTGCAGCGCGTGATGCGGAAATACTTCACGGACAGCAACCGCGTCGTCATCAACTATCTGCCGGAATCCATGCGCAGCCCGAATGCAGGAGGAGTCAAATGAAAGCCAACAAATTTTTTCGTCGCGCCGCGCTCTTCAGCGTCGCGCTGCTCATGACAGCATCCATGGCAAGTATCTCGAAAGGGCAGGAGACGCCTCCCGCGCCCGCCGCGCCGCGCTCGGTCACGATTCCTAAGCCGGTCGAAAAGACGCTCAGGAACGGTCTCCGCGTGATCGTCGTCGAGAACGCGAACATGCCGCTCGTCACTTCCGCGCTGATGATTAAGAGCGGCGGCGAAGTTGACCCGGCCAACCTGAGCGGGCTGGCGGACATGACCGCAGACCTCCTGACGAAGGGCACGAAGACGCGCACGGCTCCTGAGATCGCCCAGCAGGTCGAAGCCCTCGGCGGCGAACTCAACTCCGGCGCGTCGTGGGATTCATCCATCGTCACAGTCAACGTCATGTCATCCAAGATCGGACAGGTGCTCCCGATTCTCGCGGACGTTGTGCGCAATCCGACCTTCAAGGACGAAGAGATCGAGCGCCTGCGCCAGCAGAACCTGGATAACCTCGAACAGGCAATGCACAATCCCGGCTCGGTTGCGAGCTACGTCACGGCGCGCGTCGTCTTCGGCGATGAAGCCTACGGGCATCCGCTCTCGGGCACGCCGGAAGCCACACGCGCCATCAAGCGCGAGGACATCGTCGCGCTGCACGGCAAATATTATCGCCCGGACAACGCGATCCTGGTCTTCGCCGGAGACATCAAAGCGGCCGACGCTTTCAAGCTGGCCGAGCGTCTCTTCGGCGACTGGGCGAAGCCTGCCGGAGCCCTGCCAGCTACTGAAATGAAGTCGGCGGAGAATATGAGCGGCGGCCCGCGCGTCGTCGTCGTAGATATGCCGCAGGCCGGACAGGCTGCGGTGGTCGTCGCGCGGCGCGGGCTGATGCGTACCGACCCGGAATATTTCCGCGGCATCGTCGCGAACTCCGTGCTGGGCGGCGGCTATTCCGCGCGCCTCAATCAGGAGATACGCATCAAGCGCGGCCTCTCTTACGGCGCGAGCAGCAGCCTTTCCGCGCGTCGCAACATCGGGCCGTTCATCGCTTCGACGCAGACCAAGAACGAGTCGGGAGCCGAAGTCGCTTCGCTCCTGATGAGCGAGCTCACGCGCCTCGCCAGCGAGCCCATCGCGGACACTGAGCTGACGCCGCGCAAGGCCGTTCTGACCGGCAACTTCGGGCGCAATCTCGAAACCACGGGCGGGCTTGCGACGCAGGTCGCGAACCTCGCGCTCTACGGCCTGAGTCTTGATGAGATCAATAACTACATCAAGAACGTGCAGGCCGTGTCGGCCGGAGACGTGCAGCGGTTCGCAGGCTCGCGCATTGACCAGAAGGGCGCGAACCTGATTATCGTCGGCAACTCCAAGCTCTTCATCGAAGACCTGCGCAAGCAGTTCCCGAACGTCGAAGTCATCTCGATTGACGACCTCGACCTCAACAGCGCGAGTCTCAGAAAGAACGTCAGCGGAAAGAAGTAAGTCCCAGGTCTCAAGTCCCAGGTCCCAGGTCAAAGACAGTTTCCTGACCTGGGACTTGAGACTTGAGACTCATTTGATTATGCGATTTAAGTTCCCGATACTTCTCTTGTTGCTTGTTTGCTCGCTGCCTTTAATTGCGCGGGCGCAGGACGAGGATGAAGGCTATGCTGTGCGGCGTGAGGCGGCCTCGCAGGCGGCCGTGCGGCAGCTCTCAGACCGCGACCCGCTCGTGCGGCAGCGCGCGGCGGAAGTGCTGGCCGACTTCTCGGCGACCGAGCAGCAGCGTCTGGTCGAAGGCTACAGGTTGCAGGAGAAGAATGACCGCGTGAAGCTCGCGCTTGACTGGGCGCTCTACCGGATGGGGAAGTCCGACGCGCTCTACGGAATCGTCAGGAGCTTTGGCAGCGACAGCCGTCGCCCGCAGGCCGTAGGCTATCTGGCGCAGCTGCCGGGGCCGCAGCCGTTGATGGGATTTTTCGAGCACGCGGACAACAAGACGCTGGTCGGCCTGCTCGAAGTCATGGCGCGCATCGGCGACGCGGAGACGCTGGAATTCATCAGACCTCATCTGACCTCCTATGACACGAAAGTTGCGGACGCCGCGCGCTTCGCCGAGCGCGAGATCAACTCACGCCTCGCCGCGCCGCCGCCCGATACGCTCACGCGCCCGCGCGAAGTGGGCAAGACCGGGAA
>JAFBAJ010000190.1 GCA_019247865.1 Acidobacteriota bacterium | reverse complement strand
TTTGCCGTATTCGCCTTTGACGGATTTGATTTCGAGCAGGGCGTCACGCATGAGCTGTGCGGCGCGCTCCGTGTGCCCGGCCTCTGTGTAAGTGACCGCGGCATCGGCGAGCGCCTGCACCGTGTCCACCGGGCGCGCGAGTCCTTCGCTGAGGCTCACGGCTTCGGAGAGAACTCCGAGGCCGCGCTCGTCGTCCGGTTGCGCGGTGAGCATGGCGCGGCTGATCCTGAGCAGCGCGCCGGTCTTGTAGCCGTCGTCGTCAATCGCCTTCACCAGCGCGAGCGCATCATCATACTTTCCGGCCTCCGCGAGGCTGCTCGCGGCACTCGCGAGCGCACGATGCTTCTCATCCGGCGCGTACAGACTCTCTGCAACTTTTTGCGCCTCCTCCGGCCGCCCGAACTCCGCGTTGCGCCGGACGATGAGCGCCAGCAGGCTGTTGCGCTGCGACTCCTCGCTTTGCGTGTCCGGCGCCTCTTCGCGAACCAGATCGTACGCGTCCGACAGGAGCTGTTGAGCTTCTGACTGCCGCGTCTCGTCCTCGTGCTCGATGAAGGCCAGCGTGATGAGCGTGGGCGCGGCCTGATACACGTCCTCTATCTTCTCCGTGATCTTGACGGCCGCGTCATATTGTCCGAGGCGCGAATGGCTGGCGGCGATCTGCGCGAGTGCCGGTTCTTTGTACGCGGTCTCCGCGTGCTCCGCGACGGCCAGAGCCTGCGCCAGAACTTGTGCGGCCTGCTCTTCCTGCCCGGCGGCGGAAAATTTCAGCGCGATCTCGGAGAGCGTCGTCGCCTTCTCGTCCAGAGTGTCAATCGCCGCAGCCTGCCTGAGCGCCTGCGAGAGCAGCGACGAAGCTTCGCTTGTCTGTCCGGCCTCGATGTAGCTTCCGGCGATGCGCATCAGGGCCAGCGCGGCGTAGAGCGGAAAGTCCAGCCGCTCGACGAGCGACAGGGCGCGCTCGTACTCGCCACGGGCGGCGCAGTGTGAGGCGATCTCGGCCAGCGTTGCGGAGTTGTCTTCCATGCTGTCCGCAATCTCCACGGCGCGGTCGAATTCCCCGGCGGCGGCATGCGCGATGGCGATGCTCGACGCGCCCGTGTCCTGATGCGAAACGTCTTCAATCGAGGCCAGCAGCTCGAAGGCGTACTCCTCCTGCCCGGCTGCGGCTGCTTTGACGGCGACCTCCGAGAGCGTCCGGTCGCGCGTGTACGGATCGTTGATCGTGTCCGCCAGCTCGACCGCGCGGTCGTAATCCTCGCGCGCGGCGTAGCGTTGCGAGATGGCCGCCGCCAGCTCGTCATAACTTTCGGCATTCTTCACAGCCCCGGCCACACGCAGGGCTCCGCCGAGCGCGTCCCGCACCTCAAGCTCTTCGTATTCTTCGCTCATTGATTTTTTTCAAAGGAAGGAATTAGCCACAGAGGACACAGAGAGCACAGAGGAGATAAATCATTTCTCTTTCCTCTGTGCTCTCTGTGTCCTCTGTGGCTAACAAATTATTTCGTCAGCTCGTCCGCCAGCTCGTTGGCGTCGAAGACCTTGCGCAGGATTTCGAGCATCCCGCGTGAATCGACCGAGATGGCGCGGTTGACCGACTCGTCGTAGTAGAAATCGCCGGGAATGGATTGGATGTTCCCGTCGAAGATCAATCCGACCAGCTCCATGTTCTTGTTGATGGTCGGCGAGCCGGAGTTGCCGCCCGTGATGTCGTTGGTCGAGACGAAGTTGAACGGCGTCTTGAGATCGACGGCCGATTTCTTCTCGATCCAGCGCGCGGGCAGGTTATACGGGAACTTCTGGTTGAAGCTGTTGGAGCGCTCGTACAGACCGCCGAGGGTCGTAAACGGAGCGATCTTCTTGCCGTTCTCCATGTAACCCTTGACCGCGCCGTATGAGAGACGAAGCGTGAAGGTCGCGTCCGGATAAAGCTTGTCGCCTTCGGTCTCGAACATCGCGCGCGCGATCTTCGAATAGCCCGTGCGCTCGACGCTGATGACGCCCTCCTCGTAACGCTTGCGCACGTCGCGCGCCTCTTTGTCGATGCTCCGCGCCAGCACGATCATCGGATCGGTCGAAGCTTCGATGGCCTTGCTTCCTCCGGCCGCGAGTTGCTTGCGATAATCCACGTCCCTGAGCTTCGTGCCGTCGATCAATTCCGTCGCGCGCGCGGCGGGAGTCTTGCCGTTGAGAACACGCTTCACCAGATCGTTGTCCGCGCCGAGCACATCGACCATGAAGGTCAGCGAAGACGTGAGCTTCAGCTTCTCGTAATCGTCGTAGATCGGAGCCGGAGAATAGAGCGTAAGCTCCAGCGATTCGCGGCGCGCGTCCGTGAATTCCGCCAGCCGTTCCGGGTTCGGCTTCTCGTTCTCGGCGGCCATCCGCACGAGGTTGCGCGCGATGCTGAAG
>JAFBAJ010000732.1 GCA_019247865.1 Acidobacteriota bacterium | reverse complement strand
CGACATCCGGCACATTGATGATGATGACGGGCGCGCCGAACTTCTTTAATTGCGCCAGAATTTTCTCATAGTTTTGTGTGAACTCCGTTTCATCAATGCCCTGCACGACATCGTTCACGCCGATGCCCACGGTAATCAGCGAAGGCGCAGCACCGGCATAGCTGCTCAACTGTCGCAGCACATCACGTGTCGTCGCGCCGGCCTCGCTCAAATTTATCAGGCGCGTGCCGGGGCGCACCTGCTGCAACTGCTGCGCGAGCCGGTCAACATAGCCGCCCCCGTTTCCGGCCCCCAGACCGATGCCCGTCGAATCGCCCAGCGCCAGATAAGTGAGCGGCCCGGTCTGGCCTGTCGACTTAGGCTTAGGCTGCGAGCAGGCCGCCAGCAGACAGCTCGCCAGGATCAGGCCACACAGCATCCGACGCCAACACGTTTTGCTGAAACTGTTCATCTATTAGGGAAATCGAGCGTGCCCCTCGTGGAGAGAGGCACGCTCGATTCAAGTCAGGCAAGTCATCGTTGCCGGGCTCTTCGCCATCAAGGATGGCGGCCCAACCTATGACTTAATATTCATAGCAGGGCATCTCTTCCCTGTATGTCTGATACTCGCAACCGCCGCCCTGATTGCAATACCAGCGACTGGCGTCATACGGATAGCAGTCATCCACGTCGTTCCAGCCGTCGCCATCGCTGTCCGGGTTATCTCTGTTCCAACAGTCGATGCTGGCTGAACCGACCTCGTTGATGTAGAAGCCTTCTTCTGTCGGATAGGTGACCTTCAGCTGATAAAAGCCTGAATAAACAGACGACAGATCAGGTTGTGGAGCAACGATCCAGGTTCCGTCAGAGGCCGCAGAAGTGGCCGATACAGAACCGATGAAGTATCCGTTGCTCTGAAAATAATCGACCCTCGGCATGCCGTTCGTGGCCCACATGCCCTGTCCTGTGATCGTGCCGGAGGAGGGCGGCGAGAGCAGGTCAATGGATGACGGGCTGGCCGAGAGGCTGTTGTTCCCGACAGTTCCCTGCACGATGCGCGTGAAATCGCAACTGTGCGTGAGGGAGCTCTTGTCGTAGATGCCGCGACCGTTGGCGTCATATCTACCGACGAAGTTCGGGCTGCCGTCGGCATAGATGACGGTGAACAGGCCGAACGGCTGCCCAGCGCCGATGCAGCAGTGATTGATGCAGGGATCGATGGAGTTGACGATGCAATGCCCGTTAAAGCTGACATAACAGAGCACGAGAAGCAGTAAGAGTTTGGTTCTGAGTCTCATTATTTCTGACCTCCTTCTGCGCTCTCAAGAAGTTTATGGACGGCTGCTTTGTCGAAAAACAGCTGGGCGGGCGTGGAGAAAAGGTCTCCATTCGGCCCGTAAGCCTTGCCGGAGTAACCGGCCTGCTCGCGCGTGCGATAGGCCAGCATGCGCTGTTGCGCCATCTGTGCATTCAGATCCTCCTGCGAATCGGAGAGCGGATCGTCTGTGACGACCGAATATCCGATGAGCAGTGCCTGCAGAGGGGTGACGCCTTCGGCGTTGATCCGGCCAAATTGCTCCGGCAGCGCGGCGCTCAGATAGGTCACGCGCTCTCTCACTTCCTCCGTCATCATCTGCCGTAAGACCACCTTCAGCGACTGGTCGCCGCGCTGGCTCCACTGGCGCGCCGCCGCCACCTGCTTGGTCAATTCGCCACGGGTCATGAATCCCCATTTCGCGGACGCACGCGAAGTGACTTCGCCGTTCGGCGTCGCGCGGAAGGTGTTGATTGCCTTCTCGGCCTCGTCATCGCTGAGGTTAGCCAGGCGGTCGACCATGATCTCGACGAAGGTATCGCTCAGTTGATCCAGACTGAGGCGGGCGCGCCTGCCGCTGAGGACGCTCTGCTCCGCGCTCTCGAACTGCTGCCGAGTCTCGTCGCCCATATTCAGGCTGGAACGCTGATAGATAAAATTCGCGACTGAATCAACGGAATTTTTGATCTCGGCTCTCGAACTCCTGGCCCCGGCGAAACGAATCTCGCTGCCGACGCCCTTGCGCAGTTGTTGATAGAATCTTTCTTTCCCGACCTCTTGCGGGATTCCAGCCGACTTGGTCTGACGGGCTGAAGTTCGCCAGATAGCAGTGCCCACCACCGCCAAAGAGAGAAAGATCAGCCCTGAATATATGAGGCGACTGATACGTAATGGCTTCTCTGGTTTCATCGTTAAACTTCTCCTTTGAGGTACAGGTCTCACGACCTGCCGAGTGAATTTCTACATCCGGGAGAATGTAGACGGCATTCCGGTGATCGGCGGGTCGAGCGATTGAGACGAAGACACGCGATAAGACCGGAAAAAGATGAGTTGGCTACAAAGACAGTAGCGTCCGGAGAATGGGGAGTTCGGACTCGAAGTTAAAAGCAAAAATGTCATGCCAGCGGCTCGCTCTCATTCATGACAAACGATTCGTGTTCGCAGAAATCCGCGTAGAAAACAGCATCGGATATCACCATGCTGATCTCGTTAAGAAGTCTCTGCGGGATTGCTGGGCAGGGGGAAGCAATCTTTTACGAAATTTCGGAAGCGGAGCTACGTTATTGCATATGAGTGTGGAATACAATACAGATGGTGTGGCGAAAACGCCTATTTTGTGGCCGTTGTGGTCACCGCGATTTTGGTGTTGAGAGAAGCTCGCCTGCGTCTTTAGAGCTGTTCGCGCACGGTCGCCTCGTCGGCCTCCGCATCGCAGTGCTTGCAGTCCAGCTCCAGGCCGAGGCGTGAGGCGCGGCCCTCTTCGGTCAGGACCCACGGGCGGGAGACGAGCGGCGGTTTGTGCCGGACGTGCTGGCGATGTCCGCACTCCAGATCGGCGCGCCACTCGTCCCCTTCGTCCAGGTGAAAGTTTATGATCCTGCGCTTCATCTGTCCTGGGTCTTTGATGCGCGGATGTAGCCGGTGCTCGTCTTTCTGCTCGAAGTGGGACGCCACCAGCGCAGGATCGAGAGCGTGATCAGGAAGCAGAGGCCGGCGGCCTCTGCTTCCTGCCCGGCGACGATGAGGAGCTGGCTGCCGAGGGCGCAAGTCCCCGCGACGACCGTGAAGAAGCCCGCGCCGCGCATGTGATCCGTCATGTCCGCCTTCACGTGCCCTAAGAACCGCACGAGCCGCACACAAAGTCACCGCCCGACGAGCGCTGAGCAAAACATAAAGCCTGAAGCAGAGCTTCTGCTTCAGGCTTTATAAACCTCTTGGGTAGTGGGTCAGTTTCAAAAACAATTTCACGCAAAGGCGCAAAGAAGAGCTTGAATGCTTTTCTTTGCGACTTTGCGCCTTTGCGCGAGATTCTTTTGTTTGAGTTTTCAAAAAGAAAAGGTCAGAAGCCTCCGCTGGTAAATTCGAGCACACAGTACTTTTCTATATCGATTATCTGCACTATAGTTTAAAAGAGATGATCGCAAGCCCGGCAGCTTGAAGAGTTTGAAGTGGAATCTGTGTGCTATCACCTGACAGGAATGTGATGAATTTAATCCAGAAATTAAAAGCGGACGGCCCCAAGCGAATACTTGCGTTGGATGGCGGAGGAATTCGCGGCGCTTTAACAATCGGCTATCTTGAGAAGATAGAGAATATCCTGCGCCTTCGTTATAACAATCCGAACCTCAGACTATGCGATTATTTTGATTTGATTGGGGGCACGAGCACAGGCTCAATTATTGCTGCTGCACTGGCAATTGGTAAGGAAGTGTCTGAGATCAAGGAGCTGTACTTGCGGCTGGGGGAAAAAGTCTTTACGAAGAATAAGAGGTGGTGGACACGTGTCTGGCGTGCCACGTTCAGCGAAACTCAATTAAAAGCCGAGCTGGAAAGTTTGTTCGGAGACCTGACGTTCGGACACAATGAAGGGCATCCGCCAGTGCAGTCCGGAGACTCGTCTATCAAGACCGGCCTCTGTATCGTGACGAAGAGAGCAGACACGGGCAGTACCTGGCCCATCATTAACCATCCGGATGGCACTTTCTTCTCTGATAACAGAGGCATGTTACTGCGGGGCGTTATTCGGGCCAGCACGGCAGCGCCAACTTACTTCGAGTCGGAAAAGCTTGAGGTGGGCGAAGGACAAGTCGGAGTTTTCGTTGATGGCGGCGTCAGTATGGCGAACAACCCGGCCCTCCAGCTTTTCCTCATCGCGACCTTGAAAGGCTTTCCCTTTCACTGGCCGACAGGAGAAGAGAAACTACTCTTGGTTTCCATCGGAACCGGGACCTGGAAACCAATTGTGGGAGTTGATACTGTGACGGGCGCTTCAAAGTTAAGTTGGGCAGAAAGGGTACCATCAATTCTCATGAACGATGCCAACGCGCAGAATCAACTTTTATTACAGTATCTTTCTAAAACCCTGACTCCCTGGAAAATTGACGGGGAAGTCGGCAACCTCTCCGACGATTTACTAACGCCTGAGCCTGCCCTTACGTATCTCCGCTATAATGCGCGTTTGGAAACCAACCCGTTGCAGACATTAGGATTGGGCTCGCTGGTTACGAAGCTCGACTCTTTGCGTAAGATGGAAGTCGGAGGAAACTGTCAGGATTTAATAACCATTGGCGAGCGTGCCGCCCAATGCGACGTTGTCCCCGAACACTTTCCGTCAGTTTTTGATGTAGCAGGAGAATCAGATCATCCCTGACTATAATGTCGCTCTTCTTAATTCATCCTCAATCTCTTTTACCCAATCAGGTATAAGCTCCTGACGACGCTCCCGCGCTTCCCGGATCAAACGCAGGTTGCGTAAAGTCGTCTCGGGCGTCCACTTTTCCCGGACTGACGCCATCGCATTACTCAGTGCGTCTAAAGCTGCCTGCTCATCCCTGGCAAGCACGGCGAGTTCGAGCTGCGTGGCGTAGTCCCAGTAATCGGGTTTACCAGCAGACACACGCCGCTCGACAGCGTAGGAGACGACGGTCAAGAGCTTTTCACGTCTTGGGTCGGGCGGCTCTTTGAGTTCCATTAAAGTGACTGCGTTGACGCCCGGATAAGCATCACGCCAGTCTGTCTCAAAGCCTTTCAGGTACACGCCAATAGCCTTATCAAGCAGCCCACGCGCGACAATACGCTCGTTCCTATTTAGCGCCTCCTCCCAACCGTCTTTATAAACCCGCCCGAGGATGCCATACGTTTCGCTGCTTGGCCCCCTGTTATCCAGCAACATCTTTAAGATTCGCTCCGCCTCGTCGCGCCTTCCTAATCTATTCAGTGCCAGTGCTAACTGTTCCTGTACCATTACTGTAGAGGCCAGCGGGCGCGGCATCTTTTCAACCAACGCGATCATTTCTGTCCAGCCTTTGACAGCGCGATATGAGAGGAAGAGATCGATCACGACCCCGGACTCCATCTCGCCGACCGGCTCTAACTCCTGCTCCATCGTTCGCACTGCCTCAATTCCCTGATTCCGTGCGACGGCGAGCTTCTCTTTCTTTTCTGCGGAATAGCGAACCTGGTCACGGAACACATCCGTCTTCTCGTGAGCGACGTTGGGATAGTCTTCGACGAGTTGATAGATTGGCGAGTCTGCCAGGGGTTTATCGAAAGCCAGACGGCGAGCCTCGTTGAGCCGTTGTGACAAGGCGCTCTTCGAGGCTTCAACCTCAGTTGGTGCGCCATCGGAACCCAATTGATATGGCAACGCCCTTAAAGGTGCCACATCGAAAGGAAGCTGACTGCCTCCCTTTGAGAAGATCAACACGGTGCTCCAGGGCCTGATCGCATGGCGCAGCCCTAACTCGTAAAAGACGTTTGCATTCGCCGTGGTCAAGTCAGCGACGGCGTATTCGCAGAGGATCAAACGCTCAAACATTGGCTTGTGAATGATCCCGCCGGTCATCTCCTCGTCGGCACGCAAGGGTTCCATCCCCGCATCAGCAATAGCTGGTGAGATTAAGTCCCTGTAGACGGCATCAAAGTCAACCACTGTGCCAGCGGCATCAGGCTTTTTGCCAAAAGGCATGAGGACAAAGCAGAGGGATTTAGCCATAAAATTTCTCGCAGGCGTTCTAACGCTCAAAATCCGGGTTTACAATTCTTAATCTAAGCCTGAATAGCCTTGACCGTCCACACAAAATCATCCGGATCAAGTGACTCGTAGACGCTATCAGGATAATCTCCGGGACTGTTTCTCGCTGATTGCCTATATTGTGATATTCCGCCGGAAAGTTATCGAGAGCATATTTGATGATGCTCATGAAATCTCTCCCGACTCAGAGGGTCCAAAAAATAAAGCAACCGTTTGCCAAAACGGCAAACGGTTGCTTTATTTCACACAGTCCTAATTAGAAGTAAATCTTCACGCCGAACTGGAACTGGCGCGGGTCGTAGGCGGCGGTCGGGCGGCTGTAGTAGAGGCCGCCGTTGGTCTGCCGGAAGGAGTTGACCTCCGAGAAGAAGGGGTTGGCCGACGCTTCGTTGAAACGATTGAAGAGGTTGAAGCCCTCTGCGATCAGGTCGACGCGGACGCGCTCGCCGAAGCGAATGGCGCGCGTCAGGCGCATGTCGAGCGAGGCGTAGCCGTGCGTGATGCCGGCGTTGCGACGCAGGTTTCCGTTCGTGAACGGGGTCGTCGGGATGAAGAGCGTCCCGTCGGCCGCCACGCTCGGGCGGTCGTTCGAGCTTTGCAGGTCGCCGTTGGAATCGGTGCCCGTGATGATATTGAACGGGCGTCCGGACGAGATTTCAAGGATCGGTGCGACCGTGAAATCCGACAGGATGCGATGCCAGGTGCTGCTCGAACTGCGCCACTCCTCGGGCGCGATGAGCACGCCGCTGAAGACGAAGCGATGGCGCTGGTCAAAGAGCGAATCCGAACGCTCTGCGCGGAAGTTGCGGTTGTCCTGCGGCTTGAGCAGCGTCTGCAAGTCCGATGAGTCGTCAATCGAATGCGACCAGGTATAGGACGCCAGGAACTGGAAGTTATTCGAGAAACGCTTTCTCATCTCCAGGTTCATCGCGTTGTAGCTGGAGTTGCCGTCCGAGAGCTGCGCGCTCACGTCTCCGAACGGAGAGATCGGGCCGGGCGTGCGCAGTGTGTTGGCGACCGCGAGCGCCGCATTGAAGGCCGCGGGCGTGACGAGTCCGCCGCTGGCCGCCTGCGCGAAGAAATAATTGGGCGCGCTCGGGCGGAAGAAGTTGGCCGCGAAGGGCTGAACCACGCCCTGCCCCAAAGCGTTGCGTCCGACGAGTCCCGGAATGATGACGACGAATCCCGGCGGGCAGCCCGCGCCCGGACAGGCCGTCGGCAAGCTGAAGGCCAGAGCTTCCGAATTGTTGTTCGGGTTGCGCCCGGCGAAGCGGCGGAAGTTCTCGATCAACAGGTCCGTCCGCGGCGCGTTGATGTCCTGCGGGTGCGGCAGGTGATGCGCGCCCACGAAGAGATAGCTCCCGGAGATGGACATGTCCTTCCCGATCTGCCGCTCAATCGTGAAGCTGCCTTCCGTGGCCGAAGCGTACTGAAAATCTTTCGCCACCGCGAGCGTGAACGGCAGCACCGGGCCGAAGCCCGCGAAGGTCTGGTCGTTAAAGCGTATGCGTCCCGGCAGGTACTGCGCGGAGGGCGCGACGCCCGGCGTGGTAAGACCTCCGGGGCACAAAGGATTCATGCTCGCCGTCGAACAGACAGTGCCCTGGAAAAGCTGCAACAGGTTCAAAGACGAGGTCGGCGCAGGATTGCCCGGCAGGAAGGTCGTGAACTGCTGCTGCTGCGCCGCGTCGCCGATGTCCGAGTTGAAAGCGACGGCCAGCAGCGGGTGATCGTAGAAGAGTCCGAGAGACGCGCGGACGACCGTCTTGCCGTCGTTCGTGACATCCCACGCGATGCCTGCGCGCGGCGCGAAATTGTTGGTGTCGCGCGGGAAGCCCTGCTGCACGCCCACCACATCCTGCGCCGTCTGCAAGTTCTGCTCCGTGAGATTGATGCCCGACAGCGGATCACGGAAGCTCGTCGTCGGAATCGTCTGTGTCAGCTCGACATCGTAACGCAAGCCGTAATTGAGCGTCACGTTCTTGCGAATCTTCCACGAATCCTGCACGAAGAAGGCGAGCGGTTTATTCTGCAACGAGCTGTTGGGATTGCCAAAGCCTTCGATGAAGACGCCGGGCGTGCCCGCGCCGTAGGACTGGACGGGCGTCAGAGCCGGAGCCAGCGGCTGACCCGCGACGGTGCCGATGAACGGGTTGGCGTCGAAGGCTCCGAAGTTGAAGAGGCCCGGGAAGTTCAGATCGAAGCGCGCCGTGACGTTGATCAGGTTCACGTCGCCGCCGAACTTGAAGTTGTGATTGCCGACCACCCAGTTGACGTTATCCGTGAAGGCAAAGCGCCGCTCTTTGCGATTGACCGGCGAGAAGGGATTCGAGCCGATAAAGGCTGCGCCCGAAATCTGAATCGCCGTGCCCGGCGTCTGCGAGTCGAACTTCGCATTGCGATGGCCGAAGTTGAAGCGCGCCTCGTTGACGATATTGTTCGTCAACGTGGAGGTCAGCGCAGCGACGAGCGAAGTGTCTTTTAAGTCCTGGATGCCCGTGCGCGAAAAATCGTTCTGCCCGAGCGTCTGGTTCTGCGACTCGTCCTGAATGCCTGTGATGCGGCTCGGGTTGTAGCCGAAGCGCACATTGAACTGCTGGTTCTGATTGAACTGGTGATCGCCGCGAATCGAAAAATAGTTGGTGGATTCGGAGATCGGGAAGACGCGCGCCAGCGAGTTGAGCGCGCGAAACGCGATCGGGTCGCCATTGGCGTTGACCGTCGTGAAGCCGGGCAGGATGTTGTTGTTGGCGAGCGACGGAATCGGCGCGCCCGTCAGGAAGAAGCGCGGGCCGATGATCGTGCCCGCCGGAATCGCGCCGCCCGGACTTCTGACCGAGCTGAAACCGTTGAGTCCGGTCTGACCGCCAGCCGAAGCGAGCGTCGCATAGGTGATGGCGCGTGCGATGCGCGCCGTGTTGCCGCTCGCAAACTCGCCGGTGATAAAGGCGACCTGCGCCGGTGTCAGATTGGAATAGGTCGTGTTAAAGGGCAGCACCGGAAACGGCGTGCCGGGGCCGACCGCGAGACTGCCATTCAAACCGCTCGCCACGTCCGAAGTAAAGAAGCCGGACTCCTGCCGCCTGCGTCCCTCGTACGAAAAGAAGAAGAAGGTGCGGTCTTTTTTGATCGGGCCGCCGAAGGTGCCGCCGAACTGCGCGCGCGTGAAGGGCGGCTTCTCGCCCGGATCGTTATTGATCAGCGGAGCCAGTGCGTTGCGCGACTGGATCGACTTGTGCCGAATGAAGCCGAAGAGGTTACCGCGAAACTCGTTCGTCCCGCCTTTGGTGACGACGTTGACGATGCCGCCGATGGCGCGCCCGAACTCCGGCGCGTACGAGTTGGTCGCAACCTGATACTCCTGCACCGCCTCCTGCGAAACGGTCGAGCGCGCGGCGTTGACGGAGTTGTCCGTGTTGTCCGCGCCGTCCACCTGCACGAGCGTCGAGCGCCCGCGCTGGCCGCCGATGTTAAGACCGGAGCTGGGCGCGGGGCCGATGGGACGGCCGTTGTCGCGGCCGACGGTCGAGATGGTTAAAGCGAAGCCGGTCGCGCTGCGTTCGTTGATCGGGAGATTCTCGATGCGCTGCTGCTCGATGGTGTTGGCGACAGCCGTGCGCGAAGTCTCGATGACATCGCCGGTCGTGCCCGAGACGGTCACAGTCTCGCCGATGGCTCCGACTTCGAGCGGGATGTCGATGTCGGCTCGCTGTCCGACCGTGAGCTTGACTTCAGGCAGCAGGGCTTTCTTGAAGTTCGCCGCTTCCACCGTGATCTCATACGTGCCCGGTGGGAGGTTGACCATCTGATAAAAGCCATCGTCATTGGTCGTCGAGTTGCGCGTAAAGTTCGTGCCGGTATTGCGCGCCGTGACGGTCGCGCCGGCGACGACTGCGCCCGAAGGGTCGCGCACAAAGCCGCCCAGATCAGCCGCATCCGACTGCGACTGCGCAAGCGTCACGCCCGCGCACAACAGGAACGCGGCGCAGAGCAGAACTAAGCGGAAGGGAGCCGAAAGGCATCGCCGAGGGAACGCACGCATGAGTATCATCTCCTTAGAATTGTAGCTTCACTGAAAGATGGCGCATTTCGCCGCCTCAAGGAGCTGGCGGCGAGGCTGCGCTGGCAGTGTACCTGTGACGCGCTCTCTTCGAGGCACGTCTTTACCCTTGAATAGAATCTGATTAAGTTTAGATCAAGACTCCACAGCGCCATGCGGGAGTGAAACCGGCGCGCATCTAAAGCGCGGCCTGAACAGACGCCGGAGCATTTAACGAACGCATGCTCTTTGTACCGCAAAACACGGGCCGGTGGCAAGAAGATTGTTCAATTAGTAGTCTCCTGTTTTGGGTTTCCTCTGCGCCTTCTCTGCGTGATCTCTGTGTCTCTGCGGTGAGTACTTCGCAGTACAATCTCACCGCAGAGACGCAGAGCAGGCGCAGAGAAGACGCAGAGTATTAAAATTAGGACACTACCGTTGAATTTTACCGGGTCTGCGTCTCCGTCAGCGGGCTCTGTTTGGTCTGGTTGCGGGTCGCTCGCGCGAGACGCCTGCGCGCCCAATCGCTCGCGCCGAGCAGGTAGATGAGAGCTTCGGCCAGGCGCGGCACAAAGGCCGCGCGGCGCAGGGCCGTACAGACGCGCAGGCGCGCATCAAAACGCTCTCCGTACAGCGTGCGATAATCGCCCGCGAGAGTCTGAAAGGCCGCGCCCGTGCGCAGGCTTGGAAGATTGCGCACGATGGCAGCGGCGGCCAGCTCGCCGCTCTCCAGCGCCATCAACATTCCGCTCCCCGTGAAAGGGTCTATGAAGGAGGCCGCGTCGCCGATGGTCAGCAGTCCGTCGGCCGGGACGAGCCTGCGCCGCCCGAAGCCTTCGAGCGAGACCGCCAGCCAGGGCGTCGCCGTGCGCGCGTGCGAGAGCGTCGACGCGGCCCGCTGGTTCCGGCAGACGACTTCGCGCATCACTCTCTCGGCCTCGCCGCCGCACGCCTTCACGTCTCGCGCAGAGGCGATGAAGCAGAGATTGCTCAACCCGTTCTCGACGAAGTTCAGGCCGCCGTAGCCGCCGCGATAGAGATAGATCTCGCAGTGCCCGGCCGCGCCGCGCGCGCCGGTCAGATGTGCTTTGAAAGCGACGAGCCGCGCCTGCTTTCTGATCTTCTCTCCGGCGCTCTTCTCCACGCGCCGCGCGAGCGTGCGAGCCCTTCCGGTCGCATCCAGCGTCACACGCGCGCGCACAGTGCGCGCCGTCTCGCTTCCGTGCTTCAACTGCGCGCCGCAGACGCGCCCGTCCTCGATCAGCAGGTTGGTCGCCTGTGTCTCTTCCAGCACTTCGACTCCGACGCCGCGCGCACGCGCGAGCAGACGCGCATCCATCTCCGCACGGCTCAGGCCGAGAGCCTGCATGCCGCCGCTCACGAACCATTCGCTCGGCACGTTGACGTGGCTTCCGCCGCGCGCATAAAAGACCGTCTCGGAGAGCGACGCGCCGCCCGCCGCCTGCATGCTCTCGCCCACGCCGAGCCGCGCAAAGTGCTCCAGACATTCCGGCGAGATAAACTCACCGCAGAGCTTCGCACGCGGAAACTTCTTCTGCTCCGCGAGCAACACGCGCGCGCCCTTGAGCGCCAGATGGATCGCCGCGCTCGCCCCGGCCGGGCCGCCGCCGACGACCAACGCATCGTATTCACTTAATAGTGTCATCATGCAGGTTTTATTAGCCACAGAGGACACAGAGGTCACAGAGATACTCTTTTAATTCCATCAACCAAACGAGAGACTCCAAAATTGATTAAAAGACCTCGCCGCAATCCCGTTGCTTTTAAGTAAGATAAGGTCTGCGCAGTTGCAACTTGAGGAAGATTTGCAACGGCTTTAAGTTCAACGATTACTTCATCCTCGATCATCAAGTCTATTTTTTGCCCCTTAATGACGTGCTCTTTGTATTTCACTTCAACTTCAACCTGACGTTGAAATTGAAGCCGACGTAGTTGTAGCTCGACGCAAAGCGCCTCTTCATAAATGGCCTCCAAGAGTCCAGGACCCAGCACACGATGCACCTCAATCGCAGCTCCGATTATCTTCTCGGTCAGAAGGTCGCTCATCTCCGCCTAATTTTTAATCCTTCTCTGTGTGCTCTGTGTCCTCTGTGGCTAAATATTATTACTTGCCTCCGCTTAATACTAATCGAAACGGAAACCTGCGCTCGACGCGGATGTGTTGGAGGTGAGCTTCGGAGGCGAGGCGTCGCAGTTCTGCCGGGCGAAAGCTGCGGAGGATGGAGAGCGCGCCGTCTTCGCGGATCAGGCGATTGTGGAGCCAGAGATGCGCGACGGTTGTGTAGAGCAGATACGCGAGCGGGTGGCGATGGAGGTCTATGACGAAGACCTTGCGGCGCGCGACTCTCTTTAATTCGCGGAGGACGCTGACGACCGACGCGTCTTTGAAGTGATGCGTGAAGAGCGAGCAGATGACGTAGTCGAAAGCATCGTCCGCGAAGGGCAAACGCAAAGCATCGCCGCGCAGGGCACACACTGCCGAGAACTCACGCGACTCTTCAAGGATGGCGGCGGCGGAGCGCTCGTTCAGTTCGAGCCCGGCGAGATGCGCGCGGCTCCCGCGCTCACGAGCCCAGCGCGCGATGACGCGCAGCAGCTCGCCCGAACCCGCGCCGACATCGAGGACGGAAAAATTCTTGAGCCCGGCGCGCTCGATCTCTGCGAGCAGGGAGCCGCGCAAAGCGCCGGCGTCTCCCAGAAACCGGTTCACGCGGCGCAGCTCGACCAGACATCCTTCGTATTCTTCGGGCGTGTAATCGCCCTTGTCCAGATGTTCCAGCTCCTCGCTGCGATGACGGAAACGCTCAAACATAACTCATCACTTTTTTTCGATGACGAGCGCGCTGTTCTTTGAGCCGAAGCCGATGCAGTTGCAGAGCGCGACGCGGACTGTGGCCTCGCGCGCGACGTTCGGCACGTAATCCAGATCGCAGGCCGGGTCCGGCTCGTCGAGGTTGATGGTCGGGGGAATGAGGTTCGTGTGCATGGCGCAGAGGGCCGCGCTGATTCCGGCCGCGCCGCTCGCTCCCTGCGGATGTCCGATCTGCGATTTGGTCGCGGACATTGGGATGCGCTGCGCCTCTGCGCCGAAGGCCAGCTTCAGGGCCTGCGTTTCGATGCGGTCGTTGAGCAGCGTGGAGGTGCCGTGCAGGTTGACGTAATCAACCTCGGCGGCGCTCAGTCCGGCATCATCGAGCGCGAGCTGCATGGCGCGGGCAGGCTCTTCGCCGTTCTCGGCCAGGCGCACGCGGTGATACGCATCGCACGTCGCGCCGTAGCCTGTGATCTCCGCATAGATTTTCGCGCCGCGAGCTTCGGCGCGCTCGCGCTCTTCGAGGACGTAGATCCAGGAGCCTTCGCCGAGGACGATGCCCGAACGATTGCTGGAGAAGGGACGCGACGCGCGATGCGGCTCGTCGTTCCACTCGTTCGTGAGCACGGTCATCAGGTTAAAGCCGGCGAGGATGCCGGGCGCGACGGGAGCATCCACGCCGCCCGTGAGCATCACTTCCTGACGGCCGAGCGCGATGTGCTCGGCGGCGTAAGCGATGGCGTCGGTCGAGCTGGTGCAGCCCGTCGAGACGATGTGCGAGAGACCGCGCACGCCGAAGGCCATCGACAGCTCCGAAGAGAGGCCGCCGTGCGTCGAAGCGGGAATCGTGTAGACGCTCGCCTTGTGCACCGGGCCGACGTACCAGTATTCGTACTGCTGCTCTGTGAAGGCGAGCCCGCCGCCGCCCGTGCCGAGGACGACGCCCACCTCGCGCCGCTCTGTGAGACTGAAATCGTTCGGAGACAGCTTCGCGTCAGCGAGCGCTTCGCGCGCGGCGGCCAGCGCCAGCGGCACTGTGCGCGGGACGTGCCTGCGGTCTTTCGGATTGAGCTCGGCCTCCCAATCGAAGTCGCGCACCTGGGCGGCGATCTTGACGGGCGAATCGGAGACATCGAAGCTCTCAATCCGCCGGACGCCGCTCTCGCCCCGCTGCAAACCCTGCCAGTAAGCCTCGCGCCCGATGCCCAAAGGCGTCACACATCCCAGGCCGGTGATGACCACGCGGCGCGGCTTCTGCAAGCGTCTGAGCATGACGAACCGCTCCTCTGTATTGATGACTGCCGAGCTTTTTAAGAAGATTACCTTACTACTTTTTGAGCT
>JAFBAJ010000676.1 GCA_019247865.1 Acidobacteriota bacterium | reverse complement strand
AGCGCGAGATGCGATTCGCGGTTGGCGGGCTCGACCGCGACGGCGCGTTGAAGCTCTGTTTCGGCCTCGCCCGTGCGGTTGAGCTGCGCTAAGAACTTACCGAGCTGCGTGTGCGCCGCGGCCGAGCCTTCGTTGATCTGGATGGCGCGGCGAAAAGTCTCTTCGGCTTTGGCCGGGTCGTTGTGGTTGAGATGGAAGCGCGCGAGGCTCAGGTACGAGTCGATCCGTTTCGGGTCGAGCGCGATGGCGCGATTGATCTCGGCCAGAACCTCTTCGGCGGGACGGTTCTTGGCCGAGAGGATGCTGGCGCGCAGGATGATGCCTTCGATGTGATTCGGGTTCTTCTGTAAGACCTCGTTGGCGAGCCGCTCGGCCTCGTCGATCTGCGGCGGGCGGCCGACCAGATAGTAGTTGGCGAGCTTGACGCGCGAATCCAGGTGGTTCGGGTCGAACTCAATCGTGCGCCGCAGCTCTTCGATGGATTCCGGGAAACGCTGCAGACCTTCATAGGCCAGAGCGAGTCCCCAGTGCGCCTGCGCAAAGCGGTCGTCGATCTGGATCGCGTTGCGAAACTCGATGGAGGCTTCCTGAAAGCGCTGCTGTTTGAGATAGCTTTCACCGCGCCGGACGTATTCGACCTTCGCTTTTTCGGGATTCGAGCAGCCTGCGAGGGCCACGAGCGCGATGACGACGAGCGAGCAGAAGAGAGTCCTGAGACGGCGCGGGGGCTTGCACTCTATGTGATTCATCTGGGGCGGTCACTCCTGTGTGGGCGGCTGTCGGACATTTTTCCTAAGGATCGGGCAAACGATCCAGCGGGGAACAACAGCGCCGCATCCGGTCTAATTTCAAAATCGTTCGCGCCTGGTTTCAGACGGGCAAAGTCTGCGACTCGCGCGAAGCTCTCTAAAAGTTCACGCCGCTTCCCGTCTCTCTCTTTCCGGCATCGCGCTTCGCAGGCGCGACCCATCTTACGGGCGGCGTGTGACAAACTGGTTATCAAATCCTCGTCCCCTGCCGGAACTTCTGCATGAGGGATAACGAGGTAATATATGAAAAGAGACAATTCAGGCCGGGTTCCTGAAAAAGCGGGAAAATTTAGCCTTTTTCCCCTCCCGGCACGGCCTCAGTCCGGAACGTATGCGGGCAGCGCGGCCGACATCTCGCGCGCCAGATCGGTCGTCAACCTGAGCGCGTCCGCTTCGTCGCCCGCGACCGGCGTCATCAGACGCACCATCGCGCCATCCGAACGCCTCCGACGCGCGCTGTCCAACACGGTGTAGAACTTATCCCAGTATTCGCTGGCGACGGCCCGCCCGCGACCCTGATACCAGTAGACGAGTAACTCCTTGTGGTTCCCATTCTGCACGAGATAGCGATTAGCTTCAAATGGCCGCGAGCCGTCCGACGGCTGAATCATGATTCGCGCGGGGTTGGACATAGACCAGCCGGAGCCGGGCAGACAGTTGAGCGGGCTGTGATAAGTGATGCCCGTGCGCTGCGTCCGGTAGTAGCCGACGTAGATCGAGACCACGCCGCCTTCGGGCAGAGCATACGCTCGCGTCACGTAATCATCCGCGCGCAGGATGTTCTCGACCTCCGGCGTGAAGCGCTGGTCGTTGCCGCGCTGTTGCCACGAGCCGAGCTGTGCGGGCAAATCTTTCAGCGCACGCCGCTCGATATGCGCCTCGCCCGCGCGCTCCCACAGGTTGATGAAGACGCCCGACAGCACGAGCGCCGCCAGCAGCAGCCCGTAACGCCAGGAGATGATCGCGCTCGGTTTAGTCTTCATGCTCTTCACTTCACATTCACGGGAGCTTCGACCGCTGGCGGCGACGGCTCGCGCAGCTTGGCCGCTTCCGGCGCGGCAGGTCTCTGCTCCTCCAACACGCGCTCGCGCGGCACAGCCAGTTTGTGCGCGCGCTCCAGCAGCCAGCCGAGAGTCAGCAGCAGGAGAAAGGCGAAGATGTACACGATCCAACCGGAGAAGTAATGAAAGAACCCGTCGGCCACCTTCGAGCCGAAGTAGTGCGTCAGCACGCCCGTCCCGCTCACGCGCAGAGCGTTCGTGACGATGGCAATCGGCACGGCCGAGACCACCAGCACGAGCGAGCGCCAGAAGCTATAGCTCCTGAGCGAAGGAATGAATCCTTTGCGCTCCGCCGTCTCACCCGAGCCTCCCTCGCCCCGTCCCGGAGACGTGAAATAGGCGAAGACGACCGCCAGCGTCACGAGCGTCATCAGCGAGCGGATGCCGCTACAGGCTTCGACGACCTCCATCTTCTTGCTCACGCTCGCGCCGCGCGGCATCAGCTCGATGACGTTGCCCTGCCTGAGAACCGGAATGTCAAAGGCGCGCATGACCCAGACGGCCGCGCGCGAAGCGAAGAGCTGAAGCGGAAAGGCTATCTGATTAAAGATGATGGCCGGGATCGGAATCGCCAGCAGCAGGAGCGCGAGCGGGACGAGCGTCAGGCGCAGCAGACTGAAGCCCCAGAAGTAGACCATGATGCCCGCCAGCATCAGAACCAGCGAGATGCGCTGCACGAAGAGTTCCGCCCCGGCGGTTCCCGTCCACAACGCGACGAGCGCGGCGGTGATGAAAGCGACGCCCCACCAGAGTCCCGGACGCGAGGCCCCGCGCCGCAAAGGCTCGCGCTCCATCCAGAGCATGTAACCGATGATGAGCGGAATCAGCAGGCCGTGCGAATAGTTCTCGTCCGTCCACCAGTCCTGGCCGAGCTTCGCCAGTACGCTCGCATAAAGAAAGCCGAGCGCAGCAACGAGAGCAACAGGTTTCCAGACCGCACGAATGGCACTCATGTTGATTCGGATAAGATGGGAACCTCGTGCGCCGGAGGGGCACTTCCACCGCACGAGGAACTGTGTGCGCAGGCGCGAACCGAATCGCGCGCTTCAAAGCTTAACGCAAAAGGGGCCGCCGGAACAATGAAAAAACTGCACGACTCGCAGAGCGTTCCTGCCAAAATCACAGATTAGCCACAGAGACACAGAGGCACGGAGATAATACCGGACATCTCATGCAGCAGCTCTGTCATCTGCTTTTTCTGCTCTGTGCCTCTGTGTCTCTGTGGCTAACTTTCGTTAGTTGTTCTTAAAGATAGAAGAGGCGCGAAAGGTGATCGCCTGAGTTAATCACCCTTCGCGCCTCTCTGATGACACGGGAGAACCCATGTCAATGCCGTTAACGTCCCTTGCGCGAAACTCTTGATGACCCCAGGTTCGAAGGCTCTGCGCCGGGGCGCGCGCCGGTCGCCTGCATCAGGCCGTACGCGGTGCCCAGATAATCGGCCGCGATCAGCAGCCGCTTGCGCACGAGCGGGCGCGGAGCTGACTGCGCCATGTTGGCCGAGTCGAGCGCGCAACGCAGGTTCTTGTCAATCGAGCTGCTTGAGGTGAAGCGATTGTATTCGCTGACGAAGGCTGTGTAAGCCTGCGTGATGTTCGCCACCAGCGTTTGAATATCCGTGTCGGACGGGTTCAGTTGCGCGCCGAGCTGGAGCGCGAGCTGCTGTGCGTTCCCCACCATCTGCGGCGAGGTGAGCGTCTGCGCGTTCGAGTCGAGCCGGAAGTTATCGAACACCGCCATGCCCGGCGCGCTCACGCTCTGCCACGTGCCGGCGCTGATCTCGGCCCGCATCGCTGTGATTGCGATCTGCCGCGCGACCGTGCGCTGCACAGTCCAGGACTGCCCGTTCGCGCTCGTCTCGAAGATGATCGAATCGGTCGGCGCATCATGACGAATCCGCCAGAAGCGTTGCTGCGTCGCGCTATAGGCGATGTTCGTACTGCTCCGCACGCCGCCCATCACATACTCGAAACGCAGCTGCCCGTTCTCGACCGAGATCATGTAGAAGTTGCGGCTATCGAGACAGACCGCGAGGTTCGTGTCCGCGCTGTTCGTGACCGTCTGCACGACCTCGACGGTGGCGCGCGCGTTCGTCAGGTTCCAGCCGTTCGCGAACACGTAGCCGTTGTAATGGTCGCCCGAGACATTCACGCGCGGCGAAATCTCCAGCCGCTGATTGCGCTCCATCACAGGCACGGACGCATCCCACGCGGACGGGCCGGTGTAGATGGCTCCCTGAATCGTGTTGTAGACCCACTTCAGAGGATCGAAAGCGTTGTCGTTGAAATCGTCCACGAGCGCGCCGCCGATGGGCGTCGGAGTTGCCGTGGGAGTCGGAGTCGCGGTCGGAGTCGGGGTCGCGGTCGGCGACGGGGTCGGAGTCGGGCCTGCGTTGCCGCTCATCGCGGCATCCAGCGCGTTAAAGTCGCAGCCGGGATCGCTGCCGCTGCTGCCGACGCCTTTGTACGGACTGCTCGCAGCCAGGCGATAGTTGCCGCTCGCCTGCGCGATGAATCCGACCGTGTTGAAGTTGGGCGCGATAAAGTTGCCCGCCGGAAAATTGCTCGCCTGCACGCCGGTCGAGCGCGTGTCGACGATCACGTTCTGCGTAAAGGTGCCGCCCGCGAAATAATAGTTGATGCCGGGCAGGTTGATGCCCGCGCCGTCGCCGAAGACGCCGTAGTTGTTATGGCTCAGAATGTTGTCGCGGAAAGTGAAGTTCAACACCGGTCCGCCGTGCGCCGTAATCATGTTGGCCGAATGAAAGATCGTGTTGTGCTGAATCGTCACGTCCTGCCCGCGAGAGATCTGTATGAAATAGCCGTTGCTGCCCCAGCGCACGTGGTCTATATCTTCAAACAGGTTGTTGACAATCTGGACGCGCTTCAACATCACGGAGGGATTGACATCATCCAGACCTAAGATGTTGATGCCGGAACCGGCCGAGCGGAAGGAATTGCTTCTGACTTCCACATCTTCGATCGTACTCCACGGCGCTCCGCCGTCCTGGTTCCTGACCGTGATCGTCATCGCGCTGCAATCCATCCCGCGCTCGATCGTGTTCCCGGTCACGAAGACGCGCTTGGCGTTCTTCAGCTCCAGCACGGTCTTGATCGTCGCCTGCCCGCGCCACGAGAGCTGTTTCGTCAGGTAGTTCCCTCTGATCTCAATATCGCTCGGCACCATGCCCTGAATCGACGGATCGCTGCCGCCGATCAAAATGTCTTCCGCTCCTGCTTCCAAATAGTTGTTCACGATGTGCAGCGGGCCGGGGCCGTTCCAGCACGCGATGGCCTGCGTCTCATCCTGCGCTCCCGCAAAGCCTGAGACATAAGAGTTGATGACCGTCACTTCGCTCGCGTTCAGAGCAAAGCCGCGACGGACTCTATTCAATCCGGGCGCGTGCAGGTAACAGCGGTCGAACTCGAAGTGATGCGGGATCTGCGATAAAGCGGAGAAATTATCCCGGCCGAGGTTGATCAGGTTATAGACATAACCCGACGCAGGCGCGAACTCGACGCCGACGAAGCGATAGTGATGCGCGCCGTCGTCGGTCAGAATAGCTGAGGAGTTGGTGGGCGAGAGAATCTTGGGCATCGCGGCAGCGTTCGCGGGAGAGACGCGCTGGCCTGAAGCTGGCAGCGAAGCGAGAGCCGAAGACTGAATCGTGATGAAAGAAGCACCGGATTTGACGGGCAGGTTGATGGGGCCCGTGAAGGAGGCTCCGGCTTCGAGGAGGATCGTGTCGCCGGGCTGCGCACTGTTGATCGCGCTCTGCAAATTGCCGCCCGCTGAGACCACGATTGTGGCCGCTCGCGTCGCCTGCATGCCGACCATGAAGACGATGATGACCAGGAGCAGATCAAAGGCTGTGCGGAAGGAACGAGGTGCGCGCCTGTAGGCAGCGGCAACGTGTCTGATGCTCATATTAACCTCACTTCGGTAGCCGGACGATCTCGGAGCAAGTGGCTTTTGAGACTCCTGACTTTGCGAACCCGCATCGCTACGGGGGTGCCTTTTATCGGTGATGGCCGCGCCTCGGCAGATTTCGGGCGCGGGCGGGACAGCGGCTCTTTATGACGCGAAGCCGCTGGCGGAAGAGACTTAACTTAAAGACACGCTCTAACGGCAGACGCCTGAAGAGAGCTCTGGTTTGGGAGAGGCGCGTGATTGATGTGTTGGCTGGAGCGAAAGGAATTTTATGGCGGAAGTAGCGGAACCATTAACAACGCTTTGAGTAACACATGAAAATTGGTTCCAGCCTCGAAGCTCTCTGGGAAAGAGGCTGCACCTGGCGCACCGTCGGCGGGGAGCTGACGGCGCACGTCGCCGTTGCTTCGACGGCCAGTGCCGCAGGCTACGGTTTGGAGCAGAAGGTTTTGAGCTTCGAGCTAATTCCGACGGCCTTCGGTAACCAGACAATCATCTAAGCAGCGATAGATCAACTGCCAGAGACTCACGGCTTTGCGTCCCTGCCTCACAACAGGTTTGCCATTATCGTGTGCAATCGTCGTTGATAAAAGATCATGCTGCTCAATGTTGCCGCGTGTGGCGCGGCGGCAGCTCACATTCAGGATTAAACAATATTTAGCAGGGTTTGTCAATGACTCTTTTTAAATTCTCTCGCGCACACGCGATTCCACCTAAATCGCTCTCTGACAACACATAAAGCAGCCTCGCAATATTTCGCGCGGGCCTAAATTTTTTTGACAAGCACGGAATCGCCATGCCATTTTAGTCTTTGTGTAAACGGGAAGATTTACCACCGAGAAGGGGTTTATCAAGAGCTTTGACTTCATGCGTATTCTCCAAATAGGGCCTTACGCGCCGCCGCACGGCGGAGTGCAGACGAATCTGGCGGCCATTCGCACGGCGCTCCTGAAGCGCGGGGTTCCCTGCGAGGTGCTCGTCATCACGCGCGCGGTCGGAGAAGTCAGCGATGAGCCGGACATCCATCGCCCGTCAAACGCGCTGCAACTGTTCGGGCTGCTCGTGCGCCTGCGCTACGACATCATACACCTGCACTTCGGCGGCATGCTGACCACGCGACTGGTACTGCTGGCGCTGCTCTGCTCGCTGATGCCGCGCAGCAAGACCGTGCTGACCTTTCATTCGGGCGGCTATCCTAAGACGGAGGCCGGGAGGTCTGCGCGGCCAGCAACTCTGCGCGGCTTCGTCTTCCGGCGACTGGATCGCATCATCGCCGTCAACGAAGAGATCGCGTTGATGTTCAGCAAGTTCGGCGTCACGAGCGAGCGCATACGCATCATCAGCCCGCACGTCGTGACAGAGCCGCCGCGCGAAACCGCGCTGCCGGAATTTTTCGTGGACTTCAGAGAAAGACACGAGCCGCTGCTGATCACCGTCAGCGGGCTCGAAAGAGCTTACGATCTGCCGACGCAGATCGAGGCGCTGGGACTCGTGCGCGAGCGCTTTCCGAGCGCGGGACTGGTCATCGTCGGCTCCGGCAGCATGGAAGAGGACATACGCGAAAGCATCTCTGCGCAACCTTACGCACCACACATACTGCTCTGCGGCGACGTGACGCATCCGGTCACGCTGCGCATGATGAAAGAGAGCGACCTCTTCCTCCGCACGACGCTTTACGACGGCGATTCGATCTCCGTGCGCGAGGCCATGTATCTGGGTCTCCCGGTCATCGCCACGGACAACACGATGCGCCCGGCCGGAGTCGAGCTCATCCCGCCCTCCAATCCGGCGGCGCTGCGACAGGCAATCGAGAGCAGGCTGACCAACGGCGGCACGCACGCCGCGCTCAACGAAAACGGCGAAGAGAATATCGAGGCCGTCCTGCGGCTCTATCAGGAACTGGCTTAAAGAAATTTCCCGCCCAGGCGCTGGTGACGCAAAGAAGAGCAGAGATGCTTTCCTTTGCGTCACCAGCGCCTGGGCGGGAAACTGCCTTTCTAAGCTCTCGGATTACGGCAGGTAAGATGACGAGACGGGGACGTCGCCGTTCGCGCCCCAGGCCACAGTCTTGGTCGTGCTGTTCGAGCTAAGCAAGATGTACCAGGTGCCGTTGCTCGGTCGCCAGACGCTGAGGTCTGTCTTCCCGTCCTGATCGTAATCTCCCGGCACTGGCTGATCCCCTGTTGTCCCCCACTGCTGCACGGTGTAAGAGGTAGGGCTGTAATAGACCCACCAGTTGCCGTCGCTCGGATGCCAGATGGCTAAGTCCAGCCGCCCATCGCCGTTGTAATCTCCCGGCGCAGGCTTGTCCGTGCTGCCGCCCCAGGACACTGCTGTGAGCGAGCTGTCAAAGCTGTTGAGGATAT
>JAFBAJ010000579.1 GCA_019247865.1 Acidobacteriota bacterium | reverse complement strand
ACGCGGCGCAGAAAAGGAATGCAGCGCGCAGAGTCGAATATGCCTGCCCGATGCACCCTGACGTGATCTCAAAGAGGCCGGGTCGCTGTCCCAGGTGCGGCATGAACTTAAAAGCCGGAAACGCCAGCTCTCCGGCTAAAGAGGCCGAAGCGAAAGCTGTTGTCCCGATACCTGTTGAAGCCAGTTTAAAACGGGGCGATGAGATACAGTCCGCACTGAAAATTCCTGACACGACCGTTTACGACCAGAACGGACGCCAGCTCAACTTCTATACAGACCTGGTCAAGGGCAAGACGGTCGCCATCAATTTCATCTTCACGACCTGCACGACCATCTGCCCGCCCCTCTCGGCCACCTTCCGGCGCGTCCAGCAGAGCCTTCAGGAGCAGGCCGCGCGCGACGTGCAGCTTATCTCTATCAGCGTCGATCCGGTGACGGACGTGCCCGCGCGCTTGAAAGAGTTTGCGGCGAAATTTAAGGCCGGCGCGAATTGGACCTTTGTCACCGGCAGCAAGCCTGAGATAGATGATCTCCTGCGCGCGCTCGGCGGCTACGTCGGAGACAAAAACGATCACACGCCGCTCGTGCTGATCGGCAATGACACGGCTCATTTCTGGACTCGCGCCTACGGACTCGCGCCCGCCTCGCAACTGGTAGACATGATTAAAGAGGCCGCCGGCAAGAGCGTCGCACAGCCTTCGCAGAGCGCAGAGAGCAGGAAAGATGAGAGCGATGCTGCCGCTAAATATTTTCCCAATCTGGTCTTGCTGACGCAGGACAACAAGCCAGTACATTTTTACGACGACCTGCTGAAAGACAAAGTGGTCTTAATCAATTTTTTGTTCACGACCTGCAAAGGCGTCTGTTCGCCTATGACTGCGAATCTGGCGCGGGTGCAGAAATATTTGGGCGAGCGTGTGGGCCAAGATGTCTTGATGCTCTCCATCACGGTTGACCCTGATACGGACCAGCCGCCCGTCTTGAAGAAATATGCCGACAGCTTTCACGCGCAGCCCGGCTGGTACTTCCTGACCGGAGAGAAGAAGAACCTGAACGAAGTGTTATCCAAACTCGGCGGTTACGTGGAGGACAAGCAGGAGCACAGCAGCTTGCTCATCATAGGCAACGTCAAGACTGGAGAGTGGATGAAAGTGCTGTCCATGTCGAACCCGACGGAGATTGCAAACATGGTCGTGAAACTGATTGACGCCCGACAGAACTGAGGTTCGGCTCCCGATATGCCGATTTGACGCACACACGGGAAGGAGTTTCAAAGATGTTTGAGCAACATTTCAATTCCTGCAACTTCAAGATGAAATACATGCTGGCCGCGCTCTTTTTAATCGCGGGGCTGGCATCACAGGCGCGTGCTTCCTTCCCCGTCTCTGGCACGCTCGGCGCAAGCGACACGCAACCGCTCGCATGGGTCGGCACGGGCAGCGGCCCGGCCAGCTTGCTCAGTACTCCATTGCAATGCCGCGAAGGGGTTGATTGCGATACTTTCATCCTGACTATAAGCGGCACGACTTCGGACTGGGCGGGGAAGACAGCGCGCATCAGGATTGACTGGCAGTTGCTCACAAGCAACTTTGATCTTTACGTTTTGAAAGAAACGCCCGGCACGCCTGTGCTGGTTGCGCAATCTGCGCACGGCCTCCTGAGCGCGCAGACGCACGAATCGCTGATGTTCAATCCGAGCGTCACCGGAACGGGTCGTTACCTTGTGCGCGTGATGTACACGCAGGCGAACTTTAACGATCAATACAGAGCCGTCGCCAATATCAATTCACAGCTTAAGCAGAACGGAAAGATTGTCTTCACGCGCTCTCCTGACTTTGGACAGACGAGCCACGTTTTCACGATGAATGAAGATGGCAGCGGCGTGACGCAACTAACCACGCCCGGCTCGGATCAGTTTCCGGTCTTTTCGCCTGACGGGACGAAGATCGCTTTCTTCACGACGCGCGACGGCAATTTGAGTCTTTACGTGATGGATGCGAGCGGCCTGAATCAGCGCAAGCTCGGCACAGTCACTCAAACCTTTTCTCCGCCGCGCTGGTCGCCCGACGGCACGCAGATTCTGTTCGACGGCGTAGTCGCACACGACGCGGAGATTTACGTCGTCAACGCCGACGGCAGCGGTGTTCAAAGACCTCTCAGTCTGAACACGGCGCAGGATTTCTATCCCGTCTGGTCGCCCGACGGCAGCAAGATAGTTTTTCTGAGTCAGCGCGCAGGTCCTGTTTACGAGATTTTTGTGATGGACTCAGACGGCAACAATCAAACGCAACTGACAAACACGCCGCTCGCGGGAAATGTCTTTCCAGCCTGGTCGCCCGACGGCTCGAAGATCGCTTTCCTCAGTTCGCGCGACGGCAACTACGAGATTTACGTGATGAATCCGGACGGCTCTAACCAGACGCGGCTCACCGACAACACGGAAACGGATTGGAACATCAAGTGGTCGCCCGATGGCTCGAAGATAGCTCACGAGCGCGGCACGTCCGTTTACGTCATGAACGCGGACGGCAGCGGCCAGACGAAGCTGACGGTTGACAATGCGAACGACTGGCAGCCTGTCTGGTCGCCCGACGGGACGAAGCTTCTCTTCAAAGAGTTTCGAGATGACAACGAAGGCATCTACCTGATGAACGCGAACGGCTCAGGCCAAATCGCTCTGACCTCCAACGGCTACGATGACGACATGGACTGGCAGGCTCAATAGCGGCGATGCAAGGGAAGGAGGCTCACTGAAGATGACTCAGCAACACTTTGACAGAGGCGCGATGAGATACATGCTGGCCGCGCTGGTGCTAATGCTTGGGCTGTCATCGCAAGCACGAGCCTCTTTTCCTGTCTTAGGCAGGCTCGACGCCAGCGACACACAGCCGCTCTCCTGGATCGGGACCGCGACAGGCCCGGCCAACGTGACGGGCACGATCCTGCCATGCCGTGAAGGGATAGATTGCGATACTTTCATCCTGACCATCGGCGGCACGAATTCCGATTGGGTTGGGAAAGAGGCTCTCGTGAGGATTGACTGGCAGTTGCCCTTGAGCGACTTCGACCTTTACATCTTGAAAGACACAGGCTTCAATTCGGGTATGGTTGCACAGTCGGTGCATAGCCCCGCGACTTCGCAACAGACTTACGAGACGGCCGGTTTTTTCCCAAGCGTGACGGGGACGGGTCGTTATCTCGTGCGCGTGGTGTACACGGAGGCGAACTTCAACGATCAGTACAGAGCCGCCGCCAGTGTCATGACGCTCATCAAGCCGAACGTCTCAAACGGGAAGATCGCTTTCGTGCGTTCGTCCGATTTCGTGCTGGGCAGAAATATTTTCACCGTCAATCCTGACGGCAGCAACGAGACGCAACTGACGATCAGCGAATACAATTATGCCGCTGTCTTTTCGCCTGATGGGACGAGGATTGCTTTTTACAGTAATCGCGGCAACGGGACGGAGCTCTGGGTGATGAACTCGAACGGCGGCAATCAAAGCATGATTGCTTCGGGCTTCTCTCCGATCAGCCTGCCGCGCTGGTCGCCCGACGGGACGAAACTCCTGTTCAGTGCGGTAATCTTCCACGATTACCAGATTTACGTCGTCAACGCCGACGGCAGTAACATGAGACAACTGACGACCGATACAGCCGACGACATCTATCCTGAATGGTCACCTGACGGCTTGAAGATTGTCTTTGAAAGTTATCGCTCCAACATTCCCGCAAGCCCTAACCTTTATCGAAACATTTACGTGATGGACGCGGATGGCAGCAACCAAACGCGGCTGACGATAGACCCACGTGGCGCTTACTTCCCGCGTTGGTCGCCGGACGGGACGAAGATTGCTTTCCTCAGTTTGCGTGACGGCAATTACGAGATTTACGTCATGAGCCCTTACGGCTTAAACCAGACGCGTGTGACGCAGACCGCCGTGACGGATTTCAACTATCAGTGGTCGCCTGACGGCGGGCGGCTGGTCTACGAAAGATTCGGAGACATCTACGTCATCAATGCAGACGGCAGCAGTCTGAGGCAACTGACGACGCACCCGGACACAGACCAGATCCCTGATTGGTCGCCCGACGGCACGAAGATCGCTTTCACCAGTTATCGCTCCGGTGGGACACCGCAACTTTTCGTGATGAATGCCGACGGGACGGGGCAGACTCAACTGACCTTCAACGGAGACAACGCCTACGCCGACTGGCAGGCTCAATAGATTGTGTTCATGCTTCAAAGCTCTCAACTGATGTTAACGCGTCTCGCTCGCATCAAACTCGCGTTTCTGGTGCTGCTCATGGTGATGGCTGGCGTGTTGGCCGCGCCTGCGCACATGCAGGGCAAAGATGAATTGACGGAGCAGGAGAAACGCGGGCGGCAGATTTACCTCAAGGGCACTGCGGCGAGCGAGATTATGGCTCTCCTGGGCGACGATGAACTGGAAGTTCCCGCCTCTTCTTTCACTTGCTCGAACTGTCACGGCTTGCGCGGCGAAGGCTCGAAGGAGGGCGGGCTTCAGCCGCCGCCCATTGATTGGCAGACGCTCACGAAGCCGCACGCCTCCGCTCTCACCGGACGCGAGCGCAGAGCTTATAACGAAGCGACGTTGGCGCGCGCCATCTCGGCTGGTCTGGACCCGGACGCCGTGCGAATGCATCCGGGGATGCCGCGCTACGTGATGACGCGCGATCAGATGGCGGATTTGATAGCCTATCTGAAACGGCTGGATAAAGACGCGAGCGTCGAAATAGGAATGACGGACGAGTCGATCAAAGTCGGCGCGGCGCTTCCCTTGACCGGCCCGCTCGCGCCTGTCGGAGAGGACATCAAAGCCACTCTCAACGCCAGCTTCGCGCAAGTCAACGCACAGGGAGGAATCTACGGTCGCCGCTTTCAGTTGGTCACAGAGGATTCGCGCGGCGAGGCGGCGGCGACTCTGGAAGCGACCCGGCGTTTGATTGAGCAGGACGGCGTCTTCGCCCTCGTCGGCAGCTTCGAGCCGGGCGATAGCAGCGCGGTCAACCGGTTGATTAAGACTCAGGAGATTCCGCTCGTCGGCCCCGTGACGCTCTCGCCCAGACATGAGCTGCCGCCGAATCCTTACGTCTTTTACCTGCTGCCGACCTTCGCAGATCAGGCCCGCTCGCTCGTTGATTTCGTGAGCACGAAATCAAAGTCTAAGCAGACGCGTCTGGCTGTCGTCTATGCTGGTAACGATTTTAATCTGGACGCGCTCGGCGGATTGAAGACGCAAGTCAAGCTGTATCCGATGGAGGTTGTCAGCGAGCAGAGCTATAACGCAGGACATTTCGAGGCGGCAAAGATTGTCCAGAGGCTCGCGGCTCAAAAGCCCGATTACATATTTTTCTTCGGCACAGGCGATGATGCGGAGGCTTTGGCAACCGAGATGGAAGGGGCGGGCCTGAAAATCCCTTTGCTTAGCTCAGTCGTCATGCTCGGTCGCCACGCCTTCAACCTGCCCGCAGATCTCGCGGCGCAGACTTTCCTCTCTTTTCCATCAGAGCTTCCGGTTCAGGAAAACTTCGCAGAGTTTGTCGGCGTCATGCAGAAAGCCAACGTCACGCTCCGCAGTCCGGCATTTCAATCCGTCGCCTACGCCGCGACGAGAGTCTTTCTCGAAGCATTGAAATTGAGCGGCAGGCAACTGAACCGCACGGCTCTCATCAACTCGCTTGAACAGATGCAGGATTTCAAAACGGGCGTCATCCCCCCGATTACCTTCGCCCCGAATCGCCGCACGGGCGCAATCGGGTCCTACGTGGTTGGCATAGATTCGACTAAGAAACAGTATGTTCCGCTCACCGAGCGTCTCGCGCCTAAGGAAAAGCTCTAGCAGCGGGCAGACAGGCAGCCTGTCATCTGTCCTAAAGTATTTACGGGCGGTTGTGGTGCAAACGCTAATAGTAATGGATAATCAGCGGCATGCACGATGAGCGGAATCGAGTTAATACACAAGCTCAGAAAAGGACAGTTTGATGCCTCGAAGATAAGCCACTGTGAGGTACGAGTCGCGCAGTGATGGGAGGCAGTGTTGTCAACGTGAAGTCAACCCATGCTGAGCTTCAACGTATCCTGTAACTGCTATTTGCACCAGAGCCGCGTCAAGTAGATCATCACTCAAGCATTAAGCGTTGAAGGAGCGCATCCTCCGCACCATGCAAGACACCAGTTGCCGGAAGCGTTTTCGGCACCCCAAATCTCCGGATCGAATGGGATACCTCTCGCCTCCATAAACTTTACGGTCTCACAGAGACTGAGCCCCTCGCCGTCAGAGCTGCCGGGGAAATCTGCGGGCACATGATGAATATATTTCCCCGCCACACGCTCACAAAATTCCATATATTCCCGTGTGTACAGCAGGAAGACATGCCACGCATCATCCACTCTCGGAGCTGGTCTGAACGGCCCGGCTTCGGGGAACAGGGCGATTAGTTGGAGAAACCCAAGTCCGGCTTCAATGCTGCGCGCGGCGAATTCGGCGGAAAGCGCGCGCCCCCTTTTCTCTTCCTCTCGCTGCAAGCTGGCAGCGAGCGTTTGGAAGAGGTGCGATGAAACAAGCTCAAGTGGATTCTGCCAGCATGCAGTGGCGGGGCGCATCGCCATGTCGGTCATGGCACAGGTCTCGTTCATGGTTATCTGTTGCATAAAATCCTCCGGGCGTATGATGTATTGATCCTCTCCGACAAACGACTCAGCAGGGAGACAACGGAAAGGTGTTGACGTTGATGTCGCC
>JAFBAJ010000152.1 GCA_019247865.1 Acidobacteriota bacterium | reverse complement strand
CCCGAGCCGTCACCCTCTGCGTCGCCCACTCCTTCGGCCTCGCCCACGCCGTCACCAGCGGCATCTCCGAGCCCGACGCCCGCCCCCGTGGCGAACTCGAAAAATATCAAAGACCGCGAGGTGAAACGCAACTACGTCGCGGGCGGCGCGGCCTACAAGCCGGATCAGGGCTGGCGTCCGATCTTTATCTACAGGCGTGCTGGAGCCGGGCCCGGCGACCTCTCACTGGAAGCAGGCGGCAACAACGAGGCGTTTGGAAAGCTGGACTATTCCGGCGACTACGCCTTCTTCAGAGCCCTGGGGCGCAGACTTAAATACGCGGTCAACGGGGGCACGGACTTCGAGGCGCAGCGCGTGTTCGCTGGACTCAAGACCGACGAGCGGCGCACGGGCGGCGAGGCGCGCATCGAGCTGGAATTATTCGGAAAGCGGCGCGAGCCGTTGTTCGGTCTGTTCGGCAAGCCCGGCGTCACCGGGCTGAGACTCTTCGCCGAAGGCAAGCGGCAAACCGTCGCCCTGCGGCGAGATGATGTGACCGTCGCCAAGCAGAATCTGACGACGCTCAACGTTGGCCTCAACTATCTCTTTAGCTCCTCCGGGCCGGGATACCGGAAAGAAGCCTCTCTCTCTCCGCAGGTCGAGTTCGGGTTGGGCACCGGTCGGGACGAGCCGCGTTTCACTCTCTTTTCGTTGACCGGAAATTTTAGAGAGAAGAAGCCCTGGCGTTATGTCATAGACCTCACGGGGCACGCGCAACTGGCAAGCTCCCGCACCCCTCTCTTTGAGCTGCCTTCATTGAGCGGCGATGTCATCCGTGGCTTCCGTCGTGATGAGGCGCACGGTCGCGGGCTCTGGAGCCTGCAAAGCGAATTGTGGTTGCAGGTGCCCGGAGCCAACCGCTCCAGATATAAATCTTTTACCCGTTCGCCGGATGACAAGCCCGGCCTGGTCGAGAATCTTTTCGCCTTTGTGCGAGACCATGCGTGGGTGGCAGGTTTCGTGGATGTGGGTGGGATTTATAAAACGATTGATGCGAAATCCGGTCTGCGTGCAGGCCCCGGCGTGGGGCTGCGTGTGGACTACAACCGGATCATACTCAAACTCGACTGGGCGTATGGGCTCGGCGAGACCACGGCCGGCAGAGGACACGGCCGGTTCTATTTTAACTTAACGACCAATCTTCCGTTCTAAACACACAGCCGCTGAAAGGCGTCGAGAAGGAGAATGTTATGGCAGGATTCAAATTGACCAAAGGGACGGACACTTTTGAATTTGACGCATTGGGAACAGTCAATGACAGCACGGGCAAGAAAACCGGCACCTGGGGGACGAATAATAAGAATCAGATCGTGCTCAAAAAAGATGCGGGCGGTGAGACTCCCTTTGATGTCAAATGGAAGTTCAACGCAAACAACCATCTCGTCATCAACGACGGCAACGCGGACGTTTTTAATTTCGATACCGTGCTCGGCAATGTCCCGCGCTATGAGACCCGCGACGCCGTCTTAAAAGTCCGCCCTCATACCAATAATGTTTTCGGCTTCGACCTGCGCGGAGAATGGGACCTCTCCGAGACGCACGACCTGAGCATCACCATCAACGGTGAGAAGTCTGTCATCGACGGATTTATCAAGGACGAGCGCAGCCGCTTTATGTTCCACTTCTTCAATAAGAAAGATCTCTCAAGAGAGTCAATCCTCGGCTTTGTGGGCGAGTGGGCGCTCAACCAGACGGCGGTGGATGCTGGAACGCCCCGGCTGGACTTTAAGTACAAGCGTGAGGACGGCACGCTCGATACCTTCGAGCTGCCCAAGGCGGTGGTCGTGCGCGGCTTCAACCAGCTCATGTACGAGTACAACAAGAAGGGGCTCAAAAGAATTCAGTTCCAGGGGGAAATCTCCTTTTCCGAGCGGGGCGAGATCTCATACCTCATTGATCGACAGACGACCGGAGCCGGCGAGTCTCAAGTGAAGGAGACGACCCTGACTATTAAGGCGAAATTCAATCCCAAGAATCCGGCGACCGGCGATGGCGGCGAACTGGATTTCATCGTCTCCAAGAAGGACGGGTCAACTCCCGGCGCCGGAGCCACCAGTCTCACGTTGAAGGGAAAGTACGCGGGGGTCCTCGGCAGCACACACCTCCAGGTCGGGTTTCAGTTTGAGCAGGTCCGTGGCGCTAATTCCATTACGAGAAAGATTGGTTTCGATGGCAAGCTGTCCTGGGATGGCGGCACCACCATCACTTTTGACTTCGCCAAAGACACGGCGGCCAAGAGCACCTCAATCACGATATCGCTGGCCGACATCAAGCTCGGCGCTGCGAGAGGCGATGCGCGGCTCAACATCACTGCCGCCAATGGCAAGGTCACGGGGGTCGAGGCTCTGTTCGGGTTCTCTTTCTAATCCTAAGGGCAGACCGGGCGCGGCGATCAGGGTGCAGCCACTGTGATCCGCATCTTCTTCCGGTGCTCATCCACAGCGACGTAGACGACCTCTGCCTCGGTCACTTGAATGCGCTCGCCTGTGCCGCCGTAGCGTTCGGCCTCGACGATGACGCGGACGGTGATGGAGGTGTTGCCGACTTTGGTCGTCTCGGCGTAGAAGCTGACGAGGTCGCCGACGAAGACCGGTTTGTGAAAGATGACTTCGCGCATCGCGACGGTGACGAAGCGGTCGATGCGCGTGTGGCGATGAGCTTCGATGGCTCCGGCCGTGTCGATGTAGCTCAGGATGATGCCGCCGAAGATCGTCCCCTGCGGGTTCGTGTCGCGCGGCATCATCGTGATGCGGATCGCAGGGTCTGTGTAGGTATGCATTCGTTAATCCATTCCGTGATGAGCTGTTTCATCCGGTCAAGGTGTTCGTCGAAGAAGTGGCCTGCGCCGGGGATGATTTCGAGCCGTGCGTGCGCCTCCGGCGGGAGGCGTGCGACCAGCTGCTTCAAATGATTCACGTCGCCGTACTCGTCGCGGTCGCCGTGCACGAAGAGGATCGGCTTGCGGCAGGCTTCGAGGAAGGTGAAATCGTATTTGTCCACGGGCGTGCCGAGGCTGATGAGCCGCACGACCCGCTCGTCGGCGACGCCGACTTCGAGGCCGACGCGTGCGCCGAACGAAAAGCCCGCGAGCGTGATCTCCTGCCCTGGGTAATGCGCTGAGAGATAGTCCAGTCCGGCGCGCACGTCTTCCAACTCTCCGCGCCCCTCGTCGTGCTCGCCCGTGCTCGCGCCGACGCCGCGAAAGTTGATGCGCAGCACTGTCAGCCCTGCTTCATTCAACGCCGCGCCCGCGCGAAAGACGACCTTGTTGTGCATCGTTCCGCCGCCCAAAGGGTGCGGATGCAGGAGCAACGCGACGCCGCGCGCGCCCTCGCCACGCGGCTCTTTGAGGATCGCTTCGAGCCGACCGTGCGGGGCCGGGATGAAAAGATTGCCAGCCGGATACATAACAGATCAGGTCTGAGTCCTTTGGTCTTTGGTCTTTGCACGAAGACCAAAGGACTCGGACCAAAACCCAAACCGATTCTTACTTCTTCTCTTTCTCTTTCGCGCCGGTTGCTTCGGCGACTGATGCTGGCGCGACGGCTGTGATGGCTCCTTTGACAGCGCCTTTAGCTGCGCCCGTCACGGCTCCGCCGAGAGCATCCGAGACCACTTTCTTCACCGTGCCGATGATGCCGCGCGAGGCGCGCTTGCCGCCGCCGCCCGACTTCTTCGCGGCCTTCTTGCCGGAAGCCTTCTTGCCGGCGGACGCGGCCTTGCCGGACGAAGCCTTCTTGGCTCCGGCCTTCTTCGCGCCGCTCTTCGCCGCAGACTTCTTGCCGGGTGCGCTTTTCTTCGCGGCCTTCTTGCCGCCGGATTTTTTGGCCGGACTCGATTTCTTGCCCGCCTTGCTGCCACCACCCGATTTCTTGCTGGCCTTTTTAGTTGCCATCCTTTTCTTCCTCCCTTTATGTGTGCTCGCGGCACTTTCAAGATCGAAAAAGCAAACTTGCGCATAGTATGTCACGCAATTGAAGCAAATGACTAGAAAATGTTTGAAATGATTGTGCCGCCATCGATTTCAACTCGAAAGCAGTTGCATCTTCGTCCTGCTTTGTGGTTTGATTCAAGTACTTCGCAACTATCGATCGAGAAAGCCGGAAGTTTTATGAAAGAACGTCACACACACGCGCCCGTGTTTCAGAGCGCACCTCTTAATTCCAAAAAATTCTCTTCAGCATTTCTCTCGCCTCCGAACAAGGATGAACAGACGCAGAGAGGTCTGCCGACAGGTCTGTCAAAGGAGGGACGCAAGCCGCACGCGCTGGTCGTGGACGACGCGCCGGATGTGCTGGAGATGCTCGCCATACTCCTGCGGCACGACGACTACGAAGTGACGACGGCGAAGTCTGCGGCCGAAGCTCTCGTGGCGGCGCAGGGCGAGCGGTTTGACATCGTCGTCTCGGATATCGGGATGCCGGAGATGGACGGCTACCAACTGGCCGAAGCCCTGCGCGCGCTGCCCGGCTACAAGGGCGTGCCGCTGGTCGCCGTGACCGGGTTCGCGCTCTACGATGACCGCGAGCGCGCACTCAAATCCGGTTTTAACGCACACCTCACCAAGCCCATCAATCCGATCTCGCTGCTGGATTTGCTCTCCGGACTTCGACATGGATCACATTAAAAGAACGATTCACCGCAGAGACGCAGAGAAGTCGCAGAGATAACGCAGAGGATTGAGCGGATTCAACTCTCTGCGTTTCCTCTGCGCGAACTCTGCGCCTCTGCGGTGAGATGAAACTATTTCCAGTGCGGCGGCCTTCATGCTAATGTGTTTCAGTGCCCCTCCTCTAAAAAAAATACTTGAGGCGCGTCCCACACCCGCGCGTGGGGTCTGAAAACTATGCCGGATGCGGTCAGTGAATCAATCGAGGTCAAAGAGAAGCGCGGCGCGCGTCGCCTGGAAAGCCTGCTGTCGAACGAGAGTGCGACGCGGCTGATCTATCTGTCGCTCGGCGCGATCGTCATTACGATTGTCTTCCAGAAGCTACAGTTTTCGACGGGCAGCATCTGCTGCGGCGACTATGACGGCTACTATCACATCGAGTGGAGCCGCCTCCT
>JAFBAJ010000447.1 GCA_019247865.1 Acidobacteriota bacterium | reverse complement strand
ATGCAGAATCCCTGTCACCTGGCCCAGCTCCGACTCGATCCTTCGCATGACGGAGGTGATGGCAGATGCCTCCGTCACATCTGCTGCAAAATATCTGAACTCGATTCCGGCATCCTCAAAGCGTTTGAAACTTTCAGCCAGTTCATTGTTTGCGGCAGGCTGAGCGCGGCCGATCAAAGCCAGACGCGCTCCCGTGGCCTTCGACAGTGCGAGCGCGCATTCGGCTGTGATGCCCTTCGCGCCGCCGGTCACGACCAGCACGTCGTCCGCGTCGAGAGGCAGCCGTGCAGAATTTTCCGCGAGGGCCTGCGCCCGCAGGAGAGGCTCAAAACGGCGTCCGTCCTGACTGTAATGAGCTTCGGAATATCCACGCGTGGACAGAGCCTCGGTCACCACGCACTCCGCCGCACGGGGCCAGTCGAACGGCACTTTGAGCACGCAGGTGTTGACTTGCGGCGCTTCGAGATGAAGCGTCCGTGCGAACGCAGACGCGCACGCGTCCTGCTGCACCAGCACGAACCATGTCTCCTCGCCCGCGCTCAGGACTTCCCTCGCGCCTTCTAACAGGAGGCTCAACTCGCTCTCGTCCGAATCGGGCGAGAGACAGACCACGCAGCCTCTTCCCGCGTCGCAAGCTGTAAAGGCTCTTCGCAGTGAATCCGCCAACGGATGAGACGAAGAGGCAAGCACTCGCCATGAGCCTCTGACGACGGGAGGCTCGCGGCGGCGCAAAGCTTTTTCGACCAGCTCGACGGTGAACGGTCGGACCCACTTCGCAACACCCGGCGGCGCTTCCGCCTCCGGCGCAGGGAGCGCGTCGTGCGCCTGCCCGTTCAGGGCTGCGGCGATCTCGGCGGGCGTCGCGTCAGCATAATCGGTCGGCGAAAGCGGCGGCGGGAGTCCTAAACGCCGCGCAGCCTCTCCGACGAGTTGCCCCACAGTGATCGAGTTCAAATGCAGATCGTTCAGCATACGGCTATCGGGCTTGACAGCTTCCGCCGGAAGCTCTGCACGCGCTGCGACCAAACGCATAATGACATCGAGCGCAGACGCGCCGTCCGCTTCGATTGACGATTCAGGAAGAGCTTCCGATTCTTCAAGCTCCGAATCTTTGATCGAAGTTTGAACGGCATGCTGTTCGACCGCATGAGTCTCGGAGAGCGGAGCCGATTCGCACGGGTTGGCGAAAAATTTCGGCTGCCAATCCAGCTCCAGATGACGCGTGAAGCGTCCTTCAAACAGCAACGCGTGATTGAGCTGGCATCCCAGCACGAAGGCAGCTCCGGCGGTCTGCAACAGTCCGGCCAGCGAAGGCCCGCAGGCATCCATTGAGACCACAGGCGCGCTGACGAACTCGCTCGCCAGCCCGCAGAGCACACGCCCCGGCCCCACTTCTATCCAGAGGTCTATGCCCGTCGCTTCGGCCGCATTGACGGCATCCATGAAGAGCACAGGCGAAGTGATCTGCCGAAAAAGCAGTGCGCGGAGGTCTGTCTCAGGCTGTAGACGCGAGCCCGTGACGGTTGAAAAGACTGTTCGCTCAAGAGGCTGTAGCTGTTCGCCTGAGAGATGCGCGGCCAGCACCGGCGCGGCCTCCGCGACCAGCGGGGAATGAAATGCATGTGAGACGGGCAGCCGCGTCGCGCGCAAACCTTTCCGGCCCGCACGCGCCAGGAGAGCTTCTATCGCCTGCACTTCGCCCGACAGCACGGTCTGCCCCGGAGAGTTCAGTCCGGCGATGTTGGCTTTATCGCCATTCAACAACGCAGCTACTTCATCACGCCCGGCGGCGATAGACGCCATCGCGCCCGGAAGACCCTTGACTTCCATCATCGCACGCCCGCGCACGCAGGCCAGACGCAGCAAAGCTTCTTCGTTGAGCGCGCCAGCCCAGTGCAGCGCGGTCAGCTCGCCCAGACTGTGCCCGACCGCTGCCCGGGCCGTGATGTCCAATCTGTCGAGGACACGCAGCGCGGCCATCGAAGCCGTCACGATGGCCGGTTGCGCCACGACCGTCGCCGTCGAATTAACGCCCGGTTGGAGAGCTGCGCGTGCGTAGATGTCCCTCACGAAATCAAAACGCCTGCGCCAGGCTCCGCCGTCCGTGTTGGAGGGCGAGCCTTGTCCGGGAAAAAGAAGACCGACGCGCACGGCTTTCGCTTGAGGCTTGACGGTCGAGCTGAAAAAGAGTCCGCCCGGCGCATCCAGGCAGGCATCCGCGCCATCCGTGAGCAGGGCTTTGAGTCGTGCGAGTCGTTCGGCCAGTTCAGCCGGGGCGGACGCGACGACGGCTGCGCGCACTTCTCTCCGGTCGAGAGTTCTTGCAAGCTGCGCCGCGAGGTCTGAGAGCTCGGCACGCGAAAGCCTGAAAGCGAAGCTCAGTAAATGTTCGACCTGCCCTAGCAGCTCGGTCCGGCTGCGCGCTCCGAGCAGAAACAGCTCGGCATCCTGAGCTGAAGCGAGCAGCATCCGCTCCTGGAAACTGAGCGCGACCGGAGATGTGTGCTGTACTCCTTCCAGCGCGAGGTGCACGTTGATGCCGCCGAAACCCATCGAGCTGACGCCCGCACGCAGGGCCTGCTCGCGCGGCCACGCCTCGCCCTGCCTGAGCACGCGCAGGGCCGGGGTTTCACTTTTCAATTCAGGATGCGGCTCTTCGCATCCGGTCGTCGGCGGCAGGATGCGTGCCTTGAGCGCCAGCACGGCCTTGATGAGCCCCGCCACTCCGGCGGCCGCTTTGGTATGACCGATGTTGGCCTTGAGCGACCCGATGACGGCCGGGCCGGAAGCTGGCGAGGCGGCCGCGCGGCGAGCGCCTGAGAGCGCACGCAGCTCGGTCGCGTCGCCCACACTCGTCCCCGTGCCATGCCCCTCGAAGTATGTCACCGTCTCGATGCCGAAGCCCGCGCGTGCGTAGGCGCGCTCAAGCGCGAGCCTTTGTCCCACGACCTCCGGCCGGGTGATGCCGCCGTGCCCGTCCGAGGAGATGCCCCAACCTTTGATCGTCGCGTACACGTGTAGCCCGCGCGCGCGCGCATCCTCCTCACGCATCAACACCACGAACCCACAGCCCTCTCCCGGCCAGAAGCCCTGCGAGAGCGCGTCGTACACGCGCATCATCTCCGGAGCCAACGCGCCGGTCTTGGCAAAGCCGACCAACTCGAACGGGTCCATGCTGAGGTCTACGCCGCCCGCCAGAGCCACATCCAGATCGCACGCCGCGAGCGCCATGCAGGCATGGGCTGCAGCCAGCAGCGAAGAGGAGCACGCCCCGTCCACTGTGTAGCCGCCGCCCTTGAGGTCGAAGTAATTACAGATGCGCCCGGCTATCGTATTGGAGAGGCCGCCCGCCAGCGACTCTTCGCCGGTGTCAGGAAACGGAGCTTTGTAGCCCGTCTCTAAATTCCTGAGCAGGGCCAGACGCTGCTCACTCGTCAAGTCCGTCTCAAGCAATGCAGCTTCGACCACGCGACGCACATAAGGCCAGCGCAGGCGCAACACATTCGCTCTTGAGAATTCACCCGTCAGCGTGTTGCCCAGAAAGACGCCCGTCGTCTCAAGCGGAAGCTCCTGTCCGTCCACGAACCCTGCGTCGCTCAGGGCCTGTGCCGCCACGTCGAGCGCGAGCCAGTGCGACAGATCGGCGGTGCGGTAGGTGCTGCCCGCCACGCGGAAACGCACGCGGTCGAATTCGTAACCTTCGATCAGCGCGGCCTCCGTCGAATAGAAGCAGTCCGGGGCCGCACGATCCGTCGAAAAATAGTCTTCGAGGCGCAGGCGCTCCGGCGGCATGCGTCTGAACGCGCGCCGCTGAGAGAGCACGTTCTCCCACAGCTCTGAGGGCGAACGCGCGTCCGGGTATCTGCACGCCATGCCCACGATTGCAATCGAATGCGACATGGCTCAGGCTCCTCTTGCCACCACCGGCGCAGGCGTCTGCCCTGCGCTCAGCTTGGAACGGCTGCGATGCCCCATCCACGCACGCGCGTACAGGCTGAGCCCGCGCACTGTGCACACAATCGTCAACGCAAAGAAGAGCCCGAAGACGATGTGCGACACCATCAACAGCCCGTAAGTCGCCGCGACGCCCGCGCCGAAGAAGACCTGCGCCAGTTTGCCCTGCGGCGTGGTCGCCGGGTCTGTCACCATGTAGAAGGTGTAAAGGATGAAAGCCATGCCCGTCATCGGCAGCAACGCGGCCACCGGCGGCGTCTCAAAGAGCCAGCTCCGGATCAAAGCCTGCACGAAGAATCCACCCAGCCACGCCGCGATGAGCGGCAGCTTTTTGGTGAACCGCCAGTTGAGAAAAGTTCCCGTCACGATAATGATGGCGGGCAGCAGCCAGTCGCCGACCCGATCCAGGTTTTCCGTAAAATGATAAGGCGGAGCGATGCCGACCCACGCGAAGAGCAACAGCGTCAGCGTAATGCCGAAGTTGGATGGATTGTAGAAATGGCGCTCGCCTTTCCCGACCGGCGCGCGGAAGATCGCTTTCGACCCGATGGCCGCCGCCGTCGCAAAAGCGAGCGGCCACAGACGTTCGTTCGCATACAGCAGCATCGCCACGGCGAGGCCGGAGATATGTGCCGGGAGCAGGAAATCCAACAGCTTTGTAGAGCCACCCATAAACTGCGGGCGACGCCCTTTGCTCCAGGACTGTACCAGTTCGAGCAGGATTTCCGTGCTGTAGCCGACCGCCAGCGCGACCAGTGGTTGCAGCCACGACTGCTCGAAGCCTAAAACTGTATGCCCCAGAAGATTGAGCACGGTGATGGCGACGGCGAAGCGTCGCAACCCGCCCAGACGATTGTTCAACTCACGCTTATGGTCGGCAGTCATCGCTCCCTCCCTCCGCGCCGCCGAGCAGCACTGTGTGCCATCCCGGCGACAGCTCTAAGTTCGTCTCCTGAACTACGCCGTCTCTGTCACGCCAACGCAGAGCCACGCGTATTTTCCGGTTCGCTTCCAAAGGGCCCAAGCCGAAGTGCAGGTCGGGACTGCGCTTGCCGGAATGTCCGTTCCCGCCATCCACCTGACCCGCCAGCCTGCGGCCATCCGGCAAAAAGATGGTGGCCTGCGCGCCGATGGCCGGACGGCTCGGCACGCCCGCCTGAGGGTTGCCATCACAGACTTTCGTCCGGTTGGCAGACTGCGCCCCGACTGGCAAACGTAAATGGAGCCCCAGAAACGCGCCCGTGCCGCTGCTCTGGTTATGATAGAAATAG
>JAFBAJ010000296.1 GCA_019247865.1 Acidobacteriota bacterium | reverse complement strand
TTGGTGACGATGGTGTTGTGCTTGAAATATTTGCGCCCGATCTCGATCAGGGGGCGGCGCACCATCGGCTCCCCTCCGACCCAGGTGCAGAGCAGCATCGGATGCCCTGCGGCCTTCATCGCTTCAAATTTTTCGATCCACTGGTCGTTGGAGAGCTCCTTCTCGCCCTTGTGGTCTTCGGCGAAAAAGTAGCAGTGCTCACACCGCAGGTTGCAGCGGTTCGTGACATCGATTGAGCCGATGGAATTTTTCGGCAGGCCCTGCACGAAGAGCCGCGCGGTGTTGGTTAGCTGTCGAAGCTTTTGTGTGAGCTTGGTCATGTGCGAAATCTACTTAAAGAATCCTGTCGAAGCGAATGGTCTTGATCCGGGCCGCGTCTCTCACGCTCCTGCGGCCGCGCGCATTATTGACGATGCAGGCGCGAGACACAAGAGCGCGAGAGACGCGCCACGGATTATTTAACCCTGCACCTCGAAGTTCGTCGCGGCAGCCGCCTGCTCCCGCTTGAGTTCGTTGTTGGCGCTCAGGCCGCGATAGATCTGGTAGAGCGCGAAGAGGTGAAAGGCTATGCTCAGCCAGCCCTGCACCAGCAGGAAGATCGTCGCGTCCAGCCCATAGATCACCATGCCCGTGATGAAGGCCCAGTTCTGTTTCTTCTTCGCTTGCAGGCCGAAGACGACGAAAGCTCCCGCCACGAGCAGGTTCAGCCCCATCGCAAAGACCGTCACAGCGCTTCCGAGTTGCTCGGAGATGTTGTAAGCCAGACCGTCAATGACCTGCGTGATGCCGAGCCCCGCCAGAAAGCTCCACTTCCCACTGAAGAGGAGAATGACGGAGTTGATGATCGAGAGCGCGGCGATCCAGAAGAACCAGTTGGCCCCGGAGCGTATGCGGTTCTCCAGGTGAGCCCACTCGTTATACATGAATTGTGGGATGGGCTCGCGGCCGGACACCTTGAGCGTCGCGTCGTCGGTTTTCGGAGAGGCTCCCTGAGCCGTCTCCGGTGTGTGTTGAGGATCGGTATTCATGCTTCTTCTCCTTTAGGGCTTGGAGCCGGACTGCGTCTCTTTTATCTCAGTGGCGAGAGACGTTTGAGGCGTGCCGGTGGACGGTCTGCCTTTGGCCGAGACATCTCCCTGCACGAAAGATTCAAAGCGCTTGCCCGCGGGATAGACCGCGTTCTTCCCTTTTTTCAGGCCCCAGAAGGGAGCTGCAGGCCAGAAGACGACCGCCGTCACGACCGTCGCCGTGGCGACCGTCCCGCCCTTGCTGTCGCCCGTCAGCTTCTTCTCCATACGCAACGGCGCGCGTGTGCCGTCCACCATCGTCACGTCCTGCATGATCCAGCCGATCTTTCCGGCTTTGCCCCAGTACCCGGCCTTCTTCACACCGGCCACACGAGCCTTCGCCGGAGCGCCCTTTTCGATCACCGTGACGCCGTTGACGACGAGCGGAGAGACGACTGTGAAGTCTATGATGTCTCCCTCTTTGGCCGTCGCCGAAGAGATGGTCGACATGAGCTCCACTTCGAGCTGTGTGCCGTCCGGGATCTTCACTTCAACCAGCGTCGCGTTGCTGGTGGCGACGGCGGCGGCGGGAGCGCCGACCGGAGCCTGCACCATCGCCATGATTACGTCGTCCGGGACGGACGCCGACTTGAGCTCCTGCAGGGCCGCCGGGGTCGTCTCAAAATTGCAGGCCGAGGCCTTGATCTTGGCGACGATGATCTCCGGCGAGAGGCCGTGCTTGAGCATCTCAATAACGTCCTGATTTTTTAAGGTGGCCTGCTCCTGCGTGTTGGGGGCAGCCGTTTCCTGTTGTGCGAAAACGGCGTTCAGGGGCAGCATTAAATTCAAGGTCAGGACCGATAACAGACAGAGTAATAGCTTTCTTTTCATCAGAATAATCTCTCTTAAAAGTTAAGTTTCCGAGGAGACCTGCGGAACGTTTTGTGGGCAGCCTCTGTCAGATGCTTGATCGGGTTAGCGTTGGAGGCTCGAAAATGCAGTTGGAGCCAAAAGGGGAAGGAACTTCACTGCATCGTAAAACTGTGCGTGACGAAGCCGCTAGCAGCTTCGTCACGCACGAATCGAATCTTATACCGTAACTTCTTCGTCTTCTTCAACCAGGTAAGGCGTCACGGGCTCGGCCTGCTCGCCTCTGTCCTCAGCCAGAATCTGGTTGATGATGGGTAAGCTCAGCGTGTGCTTCTTCGTGATGCCGGGCACCTCTTTGCCTTTGGCGTAGACGGCGTGGCGGCCGTGCTCTTCGTACCACTCGCCGAGGCTCGCGGTCTTGTGCATGTTCTCGATGATCTGCCGCCAGCCGACTCCTGTGTTGTAGGCGCAGAAGGAGATTTCGCCCTCCTGCGTGCCGTACGGGATGACGCACATTTCCGTGCGGCGGAAGTCGTAGTTGAACAGGTCCTGGAACCACATGCCTTCGACGCAGAGCACGCGCCAGATGTCGTTCGGGTCCTGCGTCTCGGCCGACTGCGCTTTCATGCGGTCGTTGCGATCCGAGTTCGAGTTGGTCGAAGACGGTTTGAACAGGTTCAGAATCTGCGAGATCGGAAAGCCTTCGGGCGCGCGTTCCGCATTGAAGTTGCGCATGATCGCCATGCCGAGCTGGGCATATGAAAGCTTCTTGCCGCGCGCCGTGTCGGTGATGACCGCCACGTCCTTCATGAACTGCTCGTAGTCGAAGAACTCGAAGAGCGATTTGAATTCGCCCGTCTGGCGATTGACGACCATCAGCGTGAAGATGCCGCAGTTCGGATGGCAGTTACACGAAGACCAGCCCCACGGCGCGTCCGCTCCCTGCAACATGTCCATCACGGAAGTGAAGGCCGAGTAGGAAGAGAGCGGGAACCAGTCGCGCAGCGGTTGGAGCTGTCCTCGCAACTGGTCTTTCAGATCGTGCGTCATGCCCGCGAGCGTGTAACGCTGCTGCGTCCGAATCTCGTCCGGCACATCCTCGTCGCGCCCTGTGAACGAGACCGGCTGGAAGGCGATGGTCTGAACTTTATCTATGTTCTGGGCCGCGAACTCGACGATCTGGCCGATGGCGTCGTTGTTGATCGTGTTGACGATGGTCGTGACCAAAGTGACCTTGATGCCGACGCTCGCCAGATTCTCAATCGCGCGCAGCTTGACATCGAACAGGTTGCCGACGCCGCGGTGCTTGTTCTTCTCTTCCGAGACGCCGTCGAATTGCAGGTAGACGCCGTGCTGCCCGGCCGCCTTGGCTGCCTTGCAGAACTCTATGTCTTCGGCGTAGCGGATGCCGTTCGTCGCCGCGAGGATACGGTAGAAACCGATCTTCTTCGCGTACGCGACCGCTTCGAGAAAGTATGGCGAAAGGGTCGGCTCGCCGCCGGAGAAGAGAATGATGACCTGACGCTTGGGCTTGAAAGAGACCGCGCGATCTAGGATAGCTTTCGTGTCTTCAAACGTCGGCTCGTGCACATAGCCGACCTGATTGGCGTCCATGAAGCACGGGTTGCACATCATGTTGCAGCGGTTCGTGAGATCGACGGTCAGCACCGCGCCGCGTCCGAACTTGATATTGGAAGTGCCGTGCTTGTGCACGTGCGCGTCTTCCGCCACGCGAAAGTCGCGGCCGAAGAAGAGCGATTCGATCCGCTCCAGAAACTGAGGGTCGGTCGCCATCACGTCCGTGAACTCGCCGTGCTTGGGGCACGTCTTGCGCATGATGACCTGGCCGTTCTCTTCCAGAATCTGCGCCTTGATCTCGCCCGGATGCTGGTGCATCAGCGTCTCCAGCGTCGTCTCGCCGGTGATGACAGCGTCTCTGACCTCTTTGACGCAGCGCGGGCAGAGAGAGTCCGTTTCGCGCGGGAAGCCGAGCGGCGGCGCTGTGCGCTCATAAGATTTCAGGAGCGGCTCGGCGGCCCACTTAGGCGTGATCGCCTCGCCTTCCGGCAGGCGGCGATTGAGAGTCTGAAAAGCCTTCCACGCCACATCCGAGAGGTTCGAGATGAGTTTGGAGCTTCTGACCCCGCTAAATCTCCCTTTTTCCGTTTCGCCGCGGCGAAAT
>JAFBAJ010000291.1 GCA_019247865.1 Acidobacteriota bacterium | reverse complement strand
ACACCCGTCAGGACGATTTATCGAAAAGCTCCAGCAGCTTGTCGCGGTAACTGCGCGAGAGCGTGAGCTGGCGTCCGTCTCTGAGGATGACCGTATAGTCGCCGCTGAAAAGCGGCTGCAATTCCTTGATGCGGTCGATGTGGACGAGCGTCGAGCGGTGTATGCGCAGGAACTTGTCCGGGTTCAGTTTGGCTTCGAGGCGGTTCATCGTCTCGCGCAGGAGATGCGCCTCGCGCCCGACGTGCAGGCGCACGTAGTTGCCCGCCGCTTCGATCCAGTCGATCTCGTCCGTCTTGAGAAAGAAGACACGGCCGACCGAACGCACGACCAGTCGATCCAGATATTTGTGCTCCGTCTTGAGGTCTTCGAGGAGCGAGAGCAGGCGCTGATCCAGTTGCCCGAGCTTGTCATGCTCCAACTGCTCTCGCGCACGCTGGAGCGCGCGCCCGAAGCGATCGCGGTTAAAAGGTTTTAAGAGATAATCGAGCGCGTGCACGTCAAAGGCTCTGAGCGCGTACTTGTCATAAGCCGTGACGAAGATGATGGCCGGGACTTGTTGCGGGCCGATGGCTTCGAGCACGCCGAAGCCGTCCAGCTCCGGCATCTGGATGTCCAGAAAGAGGAGGTCCGGCGCGAGTTCGCCGACCGCCTTGACGGCGTCGCGCCCGTTGGCGCATTCGCCGATCACTTCGATGTCGCCCTCCGCGCCGAGATAACGCTTGATCCTCTCGCGCGCTAAGGGCTCGTCATCCACGATTAAGGTCCGAATCTTCGTCATTGCTCAAACTGTTTCTGAACGGGATCGCGAGGTCAACCAGCAGTCCTCCGCCCGGTGAATTTTTGAGGTCGAAGCGGTGCGACGCGCCGTACAGATGCGCGAGTCGCGCGCGCGTGTTCGCCAGCCCGACGCCCTCTTTCAAAGCCTTCTTCTCTCCGTTCATCAACCCGCGCCCGTTATCGCGCACGAAGAGATGCAGCATCCCGTCTGCGCGGTCGGCCCCGATCTCGATCTGCCCGCCCGTCGAGCGCATCCCGATCCCGTGCCGGATCGCGTTCTCGACCAGCGGTTGCAGGATCATGTTCGGCACGCAGGCGTCCAGCGTCTCCGGCTCGATCTCCATGCTGAGGCGCAGGCGGTCATGAAAGCGCGTCTGCTCGATCTCGACGTACTTGTTCAGGAAATCCAGCTCCTGCTTGAGCGGGACTTCCTGCACGCCGACGTTCTCCAAAGAGAGGCGCAGGAGGTCGCTCAAATTCGTAATCATCTGCTCGGCGGATTCCGGGTCTTTGTAGACCAGCTCCGAGATGGCGTTGAGCGTGTTGAAGAGAAAGTGCGGGTGAAGCTGCATCTTCAAAACCTGCAGCCGCGCCTGCGCGAGCCTCGTCTCCAACTGCGACGCGCGCAGCTCGCGCTCCCTGTATTTCTGATAGTAGTCAATCGCGTATTTGACTCCCAGGATCGCCCAGTAGAAGAAGAGCGCGAGATGGAAGTTGACCAGCAGGAAGAATTTGTACGCCTCTGCGTAAGAGCTGAAAGTGAGCCCCGGATAGTAGCCCAGGAACGGGAGCACGCGCGCGTCTATCGAGAGCTGCACGAGCGCCACCAGAATGCTGAGGACGATGTGCGCAGGGATGCTGCGCGTCCAACGCCCGCGCCGGAGCGGGAAGAGTTTGTTGAACCAGAGAATAAGCGGCGTCAGCAGAAACCAGACGTAGCAGGACGAGAACTGCCAGCTCATCGCACGCGGGAAAGAGATCGTGGGTTGCTGGTAGAGCTTGCCCTGAAAATACGTCTGGCTGGAAAAAAAGAGCGCGACGAACGACCAGCAGCCGAAGATGAGCCACCATTTGGTACGGCTTCGCGGGGCGAAGGTGATGTCTTCCATAAATTTACCTTGCATTCGAGAGAGACATTATACCGCACACGGCTGGTCTCACGCGGCTTCTGGCAGACCCGTTAATATAACCTCTTCCCCCGCCCCGACGCGAAGCCATTGTGACGAGCAGCCTGATTTCGATGGCGATCAGTGTGCACGGCGGGATAAGTTTTTAAAGTCTCAAGTCCCAGGTCTCAAGTCCCAGGTCAAAGACACGTTCGTGGACTTGGGACTTGAGACCTGGGGCTGTATCGGTCACAGCTTTTCGATCTTGCTCACGTCGATGTAGCAGACCGTGTAGGAGGAATTGATGGCGTCGGTGGTGGTGCGGGCCGTGCCGATGATGCGGACTTTATCTTTGGGGGTGATGGTCTGCCCGTCGCTGGATTTGAGCTTGAGGCTTTCCGCGCTGTAGCTTTTCGGCAGCGGCTCCATCTGGCTCTTGCCCGTTCCCTCTTCGACGTAGACGCTGATCTTGCTGTCGCCTTCGGGCTGTTCGCTCAGCTCTATCCCGCAGGTGCGCGTGCCGCCATGCGAGGAGCAGAGGACGGTCACGCCCGTCCGCAAATATCCCTCGACGGAGAGATAGCGCTCGTCGTTCTCTTTCTGGCAGACCTGTCCGAACGCGACCGGCGTCGGCTTGGCGCAGCCGCTCAGACTGACGATAACTGAAAACAGGAGAGAGAGAGAGATGAGATGCCTGCTCAACGGTCTATTCCCTTCTTGAGCAGGATCTGCGTCCCTTCTTCTTCACTATCGGCGGTGATGATGGCGGTCGCCGCCGCGCCGTTCAGGACTGCGCTGGAGCCGTCCTTCTCGCGCGTCATGATCGGATCGGAAGGCTTGAGCTTCTCCTTGTACCAGGCCACGACCTTGTCGAACGAATCGGAAGTGTGGAGCTGGCGGATGCTGCCGTCGTTGCCGCGCGTCATCTCCATCGTGACCTCTGCGCCGGGATAATCGAGCGCGGTCGCAGCAGTGGTGGTGTCGGCGGTGGGCGGTGGCGGCGGCACGGGCGGCACGGGCGGGACCGGAATTTCGGGTTTGGTCGTGGCGGCGGGCGTAGTCGTCGGGGCGCTCTTCTGCGCCAGCTTCATGGCGGCGACGATGGTGAACGCGGCGATGACCAGCAGGACGAAGAGGCTGCCCCAGATGACACCCTTGCGCTTGCGGCGAGCCTCTTCCAGAGCCTTCGTCTGTGTGCCCTGCGGAGTCGCCGTCTGGTTCGGCGCGAGGTAGCTGAAGCCCGTCGGCCGCTGGTCGTAATACTGCGTCTCTGGCCCGGCGCGCTCCGCCGTCTCCGTGAAGATTCGGGTCTCGGCCTCGGTCACGCTGGCGCCGTTGAACGTGGCGGAAGGCTGACCGCAACGACGGCAGAACCGTGCTCCCGCCACCAGTTCGGCCCCGCATTTCGAGCAAAGATTATTAGTCATGATCGGGCATAACAATACGACGCACGCACGCGCGCGCGCAAGCAGGATTCAGAATCAAGCCCGTCTTTGCGTCTTTGCGCCCTGGCGTGAAAATTTAATCTCACGCAAAGGCGCAAAGACGCAAAGAAAAACCTTCGCTGAGGTCAGTCCTCAAAGCGTGGTCTGACATCGTGCCTGACCGGCCCGTGACCGTGGCCGAGCCTGGGAGCTTGACGAATCGCATCGGCGACGAAACGCTTGGCCGTGCCGACTGCCTCTTCCAGTTGGAGCCCACGGCCGAGACACGCGGCGATGGCTGCGGCCAGCGTGCAGCCGGTCCCGTGCGTCGAGCCGGATTTGATCCATTCGCCGCTGAGGGCGCTCACGCGTCCCTCATCATCCAGCACGTCAATCGCTTTCAGGCTTTTCAGATGCCCGCCCTTGACCAGCACCGCACGCGCGCCCAGCTCTCGCATCAGACGCGCCGCACGCAGCATCCCTTCTTCGTCTTTGATCTCTAAGCCCGTGATGCGCTCCGCTTCCGGGATGTTCGGCGTCACGACGCGCGCCAGCGGCAGCAGCTCTCTCGTCAGAGCTGCGAGCGCCGCGTCGTCTATCAGATCGTAACCGGAGGTCGAGCGCACGACCGGATCGACGACCGGCGCGGGCAGAGCCGTCTCGCGGAAGAGGCGCGCGACCTCTGCGATGACCTCGCGCGTCGGCAGCATCCCGGTCTTCGCGCACGCGACCGCGAAGTCTTCTATCACCGGCAAGACCTGCGCGCGCACAGCCTCGGCCGTCTGATGCACAGCGCCGTAGACTCCCTGCGTGTTCTGAAAGGTCAGAGAGGTCACGGCGGCGGTCGCGTAGCAGCCTAAGGCCGTGAAGGTTTTGAGGTCTGCGACGACGCCCGCGCCGCCCGAAGGATCGAATCCGGCGATGGTCAAAGCGACGGGCGGCTCTTTTGTTTCCGGGTCGAACAAGACTTTTTACGGCTCCGTCGGCGGCACATCGCCTTCGTCGTTCGGCACAATGTCTTCGAGCTTCATCAAGCCTCCGATGACGGGCTCGCTGCACTTCATCTCGACAGCATCTTTGCCGGGCGCGGTGACGTTGATATAAGACTCCCTGACCACTGGCTTGATGTCCTCCACGTCGTCCTGATGGATCGAGTATTTGTAGCCGTTCGTCTCAAAGCGCAACGCGAGATAGGTCACGAGCGGGCGGGTGTAGCGCGCATAGTTGAAGGCGCTCTGCGTGTTCTGACGTGAAGTGGGATATTCCAGCTCCACCTTTCCCGGCTGCCCGAAGCGATACTGCACATAGCCCTTCTGCGAACTCAAATCCTTCGAGCCGCACAGCGAGAGAATCTTTGTGGACTTCCGCATCCCGCAGCTGAAGATGATTGTTTCGTTCTGCGAGCAGAGCGTCGCGGGCTTGCGCGTCTGAGCGAGATGGCTCGCGCGGCTCGAACGGATGATGAGCGCGAAGAGCGCGCAGCAGAGAGTGATGACGAGAACTGCACGACGCATGCCTGTAAACCTCCGGCGCTGAGCGTTGGTCGAGAGCACACATGAAGTGTTGACCAGCACATCTTACAGCATCCAGCGCATGGCGTGCACGGTCTCTTCAAGATCATGCGCTTCGCCGAGCGCGCGGATGGCGGCGACGCCGCTCGCGCCCGCCTTCAAGGTAGAGACAGCGTTCTCGCGCGTGATGCCGCCGAGCGCGATGAGCGGAAAAGGCTTGAGAGTTTCTGCGGCGGCGCGGAGAGCTGCGAGGCCGACGGGCGCGCCGTAAAGGCTTTTGGAGGGAGTCGCGAAGACCGGGCCAAAGACCGCAAAGTCCGCTCCGCCTTCGCGCGCCGCACGCGCCTCCGCGAGCGTGTGCGTCGAGACGCCGATCAGAAAATCCGCGCCGAACGCGTGCTGCACGATATGTGGCGCGAGCGAAGTCGTGGTGAGATGCACGCCGTCCGCTCCGGCCGCGCGCGCGATGTCTGCGCGGTCATTGACGAGGAGCTTCGTCGCGCTGCCTGCGGTCAGGGCCGAGGCGCGCGCGGTCAGCTCGTAGAGAGAGCGTGCGCTGAGATTTTTTTCGCGGAGCTGAATCAGGGAGACGCGCGCTCGGACGGCCGCGCGGACGAGCCGGAGCAGGCGTTCGGAATCAGCGGCCAGCGTTGGCGTCTTCGCTTGGCCGTCTGTGATCAGGTAGATGATCGGCGTTGGCAGGTCGGGCGGCATCTGTGCTGGCATTCGTCTTCACGCCTGAGCCGTCGTGGCCCTGCAGCGCGCGTACGGTCTGGCGGAAATGGCCTATCTCCCAGAAAGCGATGATGAGATTGAGCACGCCGAGCCCAGTCACAGCGCCGCGCACCCAACCGGACGAGACGGCCTGCTGCAAGCCCTGCATGCCGGTCTTGTGCGCCGCGTAGACCAGAAAATAGTTGTTGCCCCAATCGCTCAGCCCGAGCGTGCCCTGCGGAATCCACGGCAGCAAGGTGAGCATGATGCCCACCTCCAGGCAGAGAAAGATATAGAACAGGACTGTGATCTTCGATGACATGACAATTCAAGCGACGGGTCACAGGCAAGGCATGAGAGGAAAGCTTTTTCGGCTTTCCTCCGAATCACCTGTTATCCATCGCTCATTACTTTATCGCGTTGTTTTCTGTGATTGCAACTCGCGGAGCTTTTCGGCGACGCCGCGATACGAGACGTTGACGCCGTACACTTCAGAGAAAACATCTATCGCCTGATCCAGCTCGCCCATCCGCTCGTAGGCCGTCCCGAGTTCATAGCGCAGGGCCTGATACTCGTCCTCCGTGTGGCCGGGCGCATCGAGGCCGCGCTTGAACCACATCACGGCCGGGCGCGGCATCGCCTTCTGCATAAAGCAGTGGCCGAGCAGATTACAGCATTGCAGGTATCGCGCGGTGCCGTCGCGCGGGGCGACGAGCGAGGCGGCGACCTGAAACTCTTCGACCGCTTCGTCGAGCAGATCCATCTCTTTGTAGGCGAGGCCGAGATTGT
>JAFBAJ010000121.1 GCA_019247865.1 Acidobacteriota bacterium | reverse complement strand
TCGTCTCGGAACGGCGGCGCGAACGGACGCTGTGCGACATTACACCTGGGAGCAGGTCGCGTTGCCGGTTCAGCAAGCCTATCAAAGAGTATTGGAGCAGCCGACGATTGAAGATGGAAAGTAGCGACGCGCCCGCCTCTGTGGCGGCACACAGCAAAGATGTTTATGAGACGTGGCATGAGCAGCACGAGGTGGATGCTACGGCCGATAGTCCCTGGCATCGGCTGGTGCAGCAGTACTTAAATATGCCGCGCGACGTGACCGGCAAAAGAGTGCTTGAGATCGCCTGCGGGCGCGGAGGCTTTACCTGTTGGCTGGCGCGTCAGCCGCATCCGCCGTCCGGGATCGTGGCTTCCGATTTCGCTTATGCGGCGGTCAAAAGAGGGCAGGCTTACGCGCGTGAACACAAGCTCGACGACATTAGCTGGGAGGTCGGAGACATACAGGCTCTGGCTCACCCGGACGCGAGCTTCGATACGGTCATCTCCTGCGAAACGGTCGAGCACGTGCCGGATTCTCGCCGTGCGATCAATGAGCTGGCGCGTGTGCTCAAGCCGGGCGGGCGGCTGTTTCTGACGGCTCCGAATTACATGGGGATGCTCGGCCTGTATCGCTTCTACCTGCGTTTGCGCGGGCGCGTCTTTACAGAGGTCGGTCAGCCGATCAACCACTTTCTGCTGCTGCCCAGAACCCGCTCCTGGATTTCGCGCGCGGGCTTACGAGTTGAAAAAGTTGATGCGGTCGGGCACTATTTGCCGTTTCCGGGACGCCCGCCGATAGAGCTTTCTTTCTTGAACAATCCGCGAGTCCTGATGCGTTGGTTCGCGCTCCATGCCTTGATCGTGGCGCAGAAATTATGAGAGTCATGACACATTTTCTGCTCTGGCAACTGGGTTTCGCCAGGGCTGAAACGCAGACCACTGAAGCCGAGCGGGATTGTCTGGCGCGACAGGCCGCCGGCAAAAAACGGCTCGTCGAGATCGGGGTCTGGCACGGCGTCACGACCTGCCGGCTGCGGCGCGCGATGAGTCCCGAAGGAGTATTGTTTGGAGTTGATCCGTACCCGGTCGGGCGATTGGGTTTCAGCGCGCAGTGGCGTATCGCGCGCTCTGAAGTTGAGAAAATATCGAACGGCTCCGTCGAGTGGCTGCGTCTGACCGGCGTGGAAGCGGCTCAGCTTTATCTCAGCCGGTATCAGGAGCCCGTGGATTTCATTTTCATCGACGGTGATCACACTTACGACGGCCTGCGTCATGACTGGCAGGCGTGGAGCGGAGTGGTTGAGCCGGGCGGCATCATCGCTTTGCACGATAGCCGCTCCAGCGCGACGCGCCGGATAGATGATGCAGGGAGCGCCGTCTACACGCGCGAAGTGATTATGCAGGACGAACGCTTTGAGCCGCTTGAGACGGTTGATACCCTGACGGTGATGCGGCGAAAAAAGAGTGACTAAGGTAAGCTCACAGCGCCCGCGCAGGCTGCTCACCATCGCGCATTCATATGCGGTCGCGCTCAATCGTCGTCTGGCGCATGAGCTGGCACGCGTCGGCGCGGGGCGTTGGGAGGTGACAGCCGTCGCGCCGCAGTTTTTTCACGGCGACCTGCGGCCTGTGCCGTTGGAGGAATTTCCGGGGGAGTTGTGCCGCCTGGAGGCCGTGCCTGTTCATTTCAGCCAGCGCATTCACCTGATGCTTTACGGTCGCCGGTTGCGCGAACTCATGCGCGGCTCCGAGTGGGATATCGTGCATTGCTGGGAAGAGCCTTTTATTTTGGCGGGCGGCCAGGTCGCGCGCTGGACGCCGGTGGGCGCGGCTCTGGTCTATGCCACTTTTCAGAATAACCGGAAACAATATCCTCCGCCCTTTAACTGGATCGAGCAACGCGCGATGAAGCGCGCGGCTGGTTGGATCGCCTTCGGCCGGACGATTGAAGAGGCTCTGTCGCCGCAGGCGCTCTATGCCGGGCGACCTCATGCGGTGATCCCGCTCGGTGTCGATTTGGAAAAGTTTCAGCCCGATGAGGATGCCGGGCGGCGTGTGCGGCAGCAACTCGGCTGGACAGAAAAGCGCGCACCCGTCATCGGATTTTTAGGGCGCTTCATCGAAGACAAAGGGCTTGAGCTGTTGATGCGTGTGCTGGACCGTTTGCCGGTCGGCTGGCGCGGGCTCTTTGTCGGGAGCGGGCCAATGGAGAAAGATTTGCGCGAGTGGGGGACGCGACATGGCGAGAGCGTCAGAGTCCTGACGGGAATCAAGCATGATGAGGTGCCGGCATATCTGAATACGATGGATGTGCTCTGCGCTCCGAGCCAGACGATGCCGAACTGGCGCGAGCAGTTGGGGCGTATGCTCATCGAAGCCTTCGCCAGCGGCGTCCCCGTCGTCGCCAGTGATAGCGGCGAGATTCCCTTTGTAGTCGCAGACGCAGGCATCATCCTCGGTGAAAAAGATGAGACGAGCTGGACGCGAACGCTCACAGAACTGCTCGCCGATGAAGCGCGACGCGCGGAGTTGTCCGCGCGCGGACTTGAACGTGCGCGCGCCACTTATGCGTGGCCGCTTATCGCGCGCAGGCATCTGGACTTTTTCGAGGAGCTGCTTGAAGGCCGTAAAAATTCCGCGCGGTGATGACGGAGATTCTGCATCCTTATGAACCTGCCCCGCGTTGCGGTCATCTGCGACCTGCCCGAAGAGAACTGGCACAGCATGGATCTGGTGGCGGAGATGCTCTTGAAGCATCTGCGCGCGGAGCATGCTGAAAGCGTTTCCGCCGAGGGCATTCGTCCGCATTTGAAACGACGCCTGGGATTCTGGCCGCGCCCTTCCGCCGTCGCGCACAACGCGGACCGCCTCTTTAATCGCTTCTGGGATTATCCTCGTTTGCTGAGGCGTGAAAGGGAACGGTTCGACCTCTTTCATCTGGTGGATCACAGTTATGCGCAGTTGGTGCGGGAGCTGCCGGCGGAGCGGACGATTGTGACGTGTCATGATCTGGATACATTCCGCTGTGTGCTGGAGCCGGAGCGGGAGCCGCGCGGTCGCTGGTTTGTGGCGATGACCGAAAGGATTCTGGATGGTTTAAGAAGGGCTGCGCGTGTGACGTGTGATAGCGTGGCGACGCGTGATGAGTTGTTGAAGTTTGAGCTCGTGCCCGCTTCGCGTGCGGTCGTGATTCCGAATGGAGTGCATCCGAGCTGTTCGCCTGAGCCGGAAGCGGCGGCGGATGCGGAAGCCGTGCGGCTGCTCGGAGATGAGAGCGATGCTGTCGTTGACCTGTTGCATGTCGGCAGCACGATTCCGCGCAAACGTCTTGATGTGCTCCTGCGTGTCTTCGCGGAAGTCCAGAAGGAGTTCAAGGGGGCGCGGCTCCTGCGCGTCGGCGGCGCGTTTACGGATGAGCAGAGCAAGCTCGCCGAGCGGCTCGGCTTATCGCAAGCTATCCTGGTCTTGCCGCAGTTGTCGCGCCCGGTGCTGGCGGCGGTCTACAGGCGCGCGGCTCTTGTTTTGCAGCCCTCGGAGCGAGAAGGCTTCGGCTTGCCTGTGGTCGAGGCTCTGGCCTGCGGCGCGCCCGTCGTCGCCAGCGATCTGGATGTGCTGCGCGAGGTCGGAGGCGAGGCCGCCGTCTATTGTCCGGTCGCGGATATCAGCGCGTGGAGCGAGGCTTTGAGCGCCCTGTTGCATGAACGGCGCGACGAGCCGGAGCGTTGGGAGGCACGCCGTCGCGCGGGCCTCACGCAGGCA
>JAFBAJ010000851.1 GCA_019247865.1 Acidobacteriota bacterium | reverse complement strand
GCCGTAATGATCGCCGAACGGGCCTTCGGGCCTTCTCTCGCGCGGCGGCACCTGACCGATCAAGGCAAACTCCGCTTCGGCGACGAGGCGATGCGGAAAACCATCAAGCGGATTTTTCGCGACCTTGATTCTCTCTCCGGCCAGCACGGAAGCCAGCACGAGTTCGGGCACGTCCTCCGGCAGGGGCGCGATGGCGGAGAGGATGAGCGCGGGCGGCCCTCCGAGGAAGATTGTCACCGGCAGCGCCTTGTTCATCGCTTCGGCCTCGTGATAATGAAAGCCGCCGCCCTTGTGTATCTGCCAGTGCAGGCCGGTCGTCTGCGCGTCAAAGCGTTGGATGCGATACATCCCCAGGTTGTGCTTGTGCGTCGCAGGGTGCTCCGTGTAGACGAGTGGCAGCGTGACGAAGGCTCCGCCGTCCTCCTGCCAGGTCGTCAGGATGGGCAGCTCGTCGAGGCGCGCGGGCCGGTCCATGACCTGCGTCACGGGCGCGCGGCCTGTGCGGCGCGTGCCGAGCTTTAAGACCTGAAGCGCGAGCGCACGATGCTCCCAGAGCTTCTGCGGGCGCGGCGGCAGCAGGTTCTCTGCAACCTCCACGACTTCGCGGACTAAAGCTTCCGGCTTCGTACCGAAGGCGCGTTCGATGCGCCGCGCCGTGCCGAAGAGATTGGTCGTGACAGGATAGCGGCTGCCCCTGACGCGCTTGAAGAGGAGCGCGGGGCCGCCGCGCTCGATCACGCGCCGGTGTATCTCGGCCAGCTCCAGATACGGGTCAACTTCCGCCTCGATCTGCACGAGGTCGTTCTCGCGCGCCAGCAGGTCAAGGAATGAACGTAGGTTCGGATGCATCAATCGCGGGCAATCTCGGATTTGAAATTTGAGATTTCAGAGAGATGAAGTTACAGCAGTTTTGATTTGAAAGCGAGCGGCGCGTTTCTATTTTTTCAAACGGGCGATGGCCGCCCGTATTTCCGCTTCGTAAGGCAATGGTTCAGCGGCCTCCGGGTTAAATGGAGGCAACTGCGGTTCTGAGACGCCCAGCGCTTTCAGCACATCGCGGCATTGCGCCAGATCCCACCAGCGTGAATAGGGCGGGCCGTCCGCCCAGGCTTCCGAATAGCCTTGCAGCGCATGCTCTCGCGCCCGTTCAACCTCTCCCAGCTCAAGATATGCGGGAGCGAGTTCGAGGTGTGGAGGCTTCTCTAACTCATGGAGCCGGTCACACAGCTCACGGGATTGTGCGCGCTCACCGACGCGGGCTTTGACCAGCGCCAGGCGGGCTTCAAAGTGGCCGACCGCCAACCCGACGGCTTGCCCCATCTCAATCGCGCTCTCGAAAGCAGCGCCGGCCAGAGCCATGTCGTCCCGCTCAAGGGCCAGTTCTCCGCGCAGGTGTGCGAGGCTTCGTAGAATAGTCCGGCTATTGCCGGAGCGCGCAACTGCGTCAGCGTCGTCTAATTGCTCAACGGTCAACACGCCCCTGTAAAAGCTCAACCAGCAGAGCTCGCTTTCGATCTCTCCGGCTCTGTAGATTGCCCGATTGGTTGAGATCGGACGCCGGCTGAAAGCGTCGCAAGCGGCCTGCGCTTTTTCTAATTGGCCGATGATGCGATAGAGCCCCATCAAATACCACTGACACCTCGCCATGTCTTCAAAGATGATCGTGGCCTGGGCCAGCTCGAATGCCAGCTCGAACGCATCGTGAGCCTGAGACAGCTTGTTCTCATCACGATAAGTCTCTCCCATATTGGTCAGGCAGATGCGGATATTCTGCCAGTCTCGCTCACGCAGGTTAAGCGGCAGCTTGGCGGTCAAGGCAGCCCTTGCTTCAGGCAACCTGCCCAATTCGATGAGCGCCACAGCCGCATTATTGAGCAGATAAGATTCATCGGAGGTGCGGCTGCATCCCAGGGGCGGATAGGCGAAGCCGCCCGGGAAAAAGGGTTTGAGCAGCGCCAGAATCTCGTGATACGCCTCGATTGAATAGGACAGCGCGTTGGCAAAGTCACCCCGATAAAAATTGATGGCCTGATCGAAGCGTCCCGCCTGGACCAGCGCGCGAAAGATGTTCATGCTCTGTTGCACGTCTGCCACGGTCCTGGTTTCGCCGTATCTATCCTTAGGCTTGCTCCGAAAGTGGTCTGCAATGCTGTCGCAGATATCCACCCGCTCGCTTTGTTCAAGGACGTCGAAAGCATAGCCACGCACTACCGGATGCAGGTCATAACTATTATTTTGCCGATCCCATTGAAGCAATCCACGCTTTTCCAGATCGTCGAGCGCCGAGATCAGGCGCGGCAGTGCCTGCTGAACCTCTTCCGACTTCTGATATTCCTCCACTGCACGTAGATAGGCGGCCTCGCGCTCCTCTTCCGCCTTGTGATACTGCTCCAGCCGTATCAGATAATCGTCGTTTTCATCAGAAGCCGGCAATCTCTTGGCCCATGAGAGGACTCGTCGGAAGACAGAATTATTGGAGCCCAGCCACAACGGTATTGATTTCGAGCGCTGGCGTTCCGGCGGCGGAGGCATGAAAGGATTCAGGGCTTCCACCGTCTCGAATCCCACGGCGTAGCCGAGCGCCGCTATCCGGCTGAGCACTTGACGCGCTCCCGGTTCAAGTCCGCCGAGCGCAGTTGCCAGGATGTGAGTCTGGCGCTGGACCAAGTCGAGTTTCGACAACTGCAGCGCCGCTCCGGCCTGTGGGTCTACGGCCCAGCGATCAAAATTTCCGGGCTCTCGAACGTAGTCTTTGACCAGCCCCGCCACCACTCCCACGATCTGCGGATGGTTGTCGAAGTTCTCGCTCAGATAGTGCTGAATCGTCTCAGCGTCGCCCTTCACTCCCACCGCACGCATCATCTTCAGCGCATCGTCCCGATGCAGGCCGCCGAGAAAGCGATGGCGTACATGCGGCAGGAGATCGCCCGAGCGATTGAGCAGCGCCGTGGGCATCAGCCGGGACGTGATTAGAATTTTCGAGGGGCTGGCCGCGACCAGTTGGCGCAAGAGGTCGCTGTCCGCCGGCTTGATGCAGGCGCGGTCATCTTTGCCGGATGCCACTTCGTCATCACGTGCCTGTGAAGCATCCAGCCGGTGATAGGCGACCAGCACTCGCTCCAGGCCGTCCAGCACCAGGAGGAACGGCTCTTCGCGTAACGCGGAGATGAGCATCACAGCGAGTTCAGCCGTCTTCCGCCCGCGAAAGTCCGACAGCGGCTGCCTGGTGACATACGCGAGGGCATGTGCGGCGAAAGAGGTCATGTCAGCGCCGCCCTCGTAGAAGCTGAACCAGAGCCGGCCCGCGAAATTCGGGCGGGCAATCGTGGCCTGTTCCGTCAACCATTGCCAGGCGAGTGTGCTTTTACCTGCCCCGCCAATGGCTTCGATCACCAACAGCGGATCGCTGTCAGTGGCCCACTCGTTGAGCCATGCTATCTCCTCTTGCCGGCCGACGAATTCGTGGCCGGAAATGAAATTTGGAATAGCCAGGAGATGTGGTGGCTCGGACTCTGCCAGAGCTCTTTTTCCCTGCGCACGTTTTCCCACCGGCTCTTCTTCAACACTGAGCTGCGCCCTCAATTCAAACATTGACTGTAGAACCTGAGACTTGAGCTCTTCCACAGATGAGAACGTGGCGCAGATCGTCCGAGATTGAGCGTCAGCTTTGAGCCTGCGAAGCTTGTCCTGATAAGCCTCCAGAGGCTCGACGTCCTGCCGTTTCACAGGATGGTCATCGCTCATCAGGAAAATGAAGACGGGAATCCTGCGCTTGAGCGCCGTCCGATACTCCAGCTCGGTGATAGAGAGCTGTTCGGGGTTCCGTTTGGCATCCTGCGGAACTCCGCCGTAGCGATGGCTGATGATACCGATGTAGGCCTGCGCATTGCTCACCATCTCCATCGAGGAGTTGATGATGTCCTTCCCGGCTTTGGCGGAGTCGTATTCCATGCCGAGCGGGAAGAAGCCCAGGCGGAGGAGCGCGTCACAGACGGCTTCGCGGTGTGCTGTGAGGTCGGTGTAGGTGCTACTGACCATCACGTTCGGGTGATTTGAGGAATGCAACATGCTTGCTCCCGAGTAAGGTGTTAGAAGCAATTTTTACTGCGAGTGCCGATAAGACTCAATCAATATATAAGGCAGGAACGATGCTAGTAAAGTTTCTGGCGTGGGATTGTATACGATTTCTGTCCCGGGCGGAGACGCCATGATGAGTAAATAGCGACCGCCGGTCTCTTCGTCCCTCCGTGAATTTTTGAAAAATTACGGAACGGAGTTCC
>JAFBAJ010000699.1 GCA_019247865.1 Acidobacteriota bacterium | reverse complement strand
CGCCCTCGGCGCAGGCCTTCATCGCGTTGCGCTGCGCCCACTCGTAAGCCTCTGCGCGCGAGACGCCCTGCTGCGTCAGTGCGAGCAGGAGTTGCCCGCTGAAGATGAGCCCGCGCGTCGCGTTCAGATTCTCCAGCATCCGTTCCGGGTAGACCACCAGCCCGTCGAGGAGCGAAGCCGTCTTCGCCAGCATGTAATCGAGCGTCGCGGAGGAATCGGGCAGCACGATTCTTTCTGCGCTCGAATGCGAGATGTCGCGCTCGTGCCAGAGCGCGACGTTCTCCAGGCCGACGATTGAGTTGGCCCTCACCGTGCGCGCCATGCCGCAGATGCGCTCCGAGAGAATCGGATTGCGCTTGTGCGGCATCGCGGAGGAGCCCTTCTGGCCGCGCTTGAACTTCTCCTGCGCCTCGCGCACCTCCGTCCGCTGCCAGTGCCGGACCTGCAACGCGAACTTGTCGAGCGACGAGGCGATGATCGCCAGCGTGCAGAGATATTCCGCGTAGCGGTCGCGCTGCACGATCTGCGTCGAGACCGGATCGGGTTTGAGGCCGAGGCGCGCGCAGACTTTCTCTTCGACGACCGGGTCGAGATGCGCGAACGCGCCGACCGCGCCGCTGATCTTGCCGACCGCGACGCGCTCGCGCGCGAGCCGCAGGCGCTCAAGGTTGCGCCGCGTCTCTTCGTACCAGAGCGCGAAGGTTAGCCCGAAGGAGGTCGGCTCGGCGTGGATGCCGTGCGTGCGCCCGATCTGCGGCGTCCGTTTGAACTCGAAGGCGCGACGCTTTAAGACGGACATCAGGCCGTCAATTTTTTCGAGCAGGATATCGCACGAGTCGCGCAGGAGCAGCGCGTTCGCCGTGTCCACCACGTCCGAAGAGGTCAGGCCGTAATGCACGAAGCGCGAGGCCGGGCCGATGGCTTCGGCGAGGTTGGTCGTGAAGGCGATGACATCATGGTCGGTCGTCTTCTCGATCTCGTTGATGCGCTCGACGGTAAAGGCTGCGCGCGAGCGTATCTCTTCGAGAGCTTCGCGCGGAATCGTCCCCATCTCCGCGTGCACCTCGCAGACGGCCAGCTCCACCTCCAGCCACTTCTGAAACTTGTTCTGCTCAGACCAGAGCGCGCCCATTTCGGGCAGGGTGTAACGTCCAATCATAGTCTCAAGTCCCAAGTCCCAGGTCTCAAGTCCGTGTGACCCGCCTTGACCTGGGTCCTGGGACTTGAGACTTGGGACTTCTATTTTAAAGCATTCGAGTTGACGAAATATCTGGCGAGCAGCCAGCGCCCGTCGCGTTCGACGAGCGTGAAGGTCTCCATCCCTTCGGCGCGCTCGAACGTGGTTTGATACTGGACGATGTAAGACTGCACGCCGTTCTTCTGCTCGCCGCGCGCCATGTGAAAAGCGCGGCCCTTGATCTGGCCGAGCCGCGTGCGCAGCGACTTGAAAAATTCTCTGGTCGCGTCGAGCGTCGAGTCCTGCCGCCATTCTTCGGCCGCCTCGCGGTAGATCTTCTCGTCCTCTCCGGCCGCGATGTCCGCCGTCACGGCGTCAATCGTCGCCTGCACGCCGGGCGGTATCCCGACCTGCTTCTCGGTTCGATGGCAGGCAGACAGGAAGAGCAGAGAGAGGATAAAAAACAGAAACGTTTCACGCACAGGCGCGAAGGTAAGACGAAAGCTCGCAAGATGAGCTTTCGTTGCGTCTCTTGTCTCTCTTTTCTTTGCGCCTGTGCGTGAAACGGCTTTTCTCATCAGAACTCGATCCACGGCGTCGGCTCTTTCGGATGCGAGAGCGTGATTTGGGTTTCCGCGCGAAAGAGCGGCGCGCGTTCGTGGAGCGCGCTCTCGGCCGTCAGCTGTGCGACGTAAGGATTGTTGGCGCGCTGCGAGAGATGCGCCAGCACGATGTGGCGCGCCGCGCCGTCGAAGCCTTCCCTGAGCCACACCGCGACATCCTCGTTCGAGAGATGCCCCGTGCGCGACAGGATGCGCTGCTTCAATTCCCACGGATAGACCGCGCATGCCTTGAGCATGTCGCGGCTGTGATTCGATTCGATGACGATGGCCGCGCAGCCGCGCAACCGTTCCGTGATGAGCGTCGTGATGCAGCCGAAATCCATCAGCGTCGCCACCTTGACCCCTGCGTGCGTCGCCGTGAAGCCGAAGTTGTCCGCCGCGTCGTGCGGGACGGTGAAGGGATGAAAGTCTATCGCGCCGATGCGAAAGTCCCTGCTCGATTCGATCTCTTCGACGCGGTCGCGCAGGACATCAGAGCGCTTGCGCGGCTCGTCGTTGGAGACGCCGTGACGTTCGCCGATGTAAGCCTCGCGCGTCTGCCCGGAGATGTAGACGGGACACGACAGGCTCTTGAGCAGCACGCGCAGTCCGCCCGCGTGATCGCCGTGCTCGTGCGTGATGATGACGCCGTCGAGCCGCGCGGCGTCTTCGCCCATCAGGGCGAGGCGGCGCACGGTCTCCTTCGCGCTCATCCCGGCGTCCACCAGCACGCGCGTCTCGCCCGCCACGATGAGCACCGCGTTGCCGGTCGAACCGCTTCCGAGGACTGTCAGTTTCATCGACAAAAATTTATTTGCTCAGCTTGATCCTGGAGACCTTGTTGTCGCCGACGACCAGCAGGTCTCCGGCCGCGTCGAAGGCCATGCCCTGCGCCCAGAACGGGGTCGCTAACGACTTCAGATAGCGGCCCTCCTCTGTAAAGACATGTATTCCCTGCGTCAGGTCACAGACATAAACGAAACCATGACTGTCCACCGCGATGGCGTTGGGCGAATCGAACTGGCCGGGCTCCTTGCCTCCGCCGCTGAAGCGATTGATGTACCTGCCGTCCGCCGCGAACTTGAAGACCGCGAGGTCTTCGTTATCATAATAGTGCTCGCCGTAGATGCTTCCAAGCGCGTAGATGCCGTAAATGTTTCCGACGCCGTCCGCGGCGACCTTGACGGCTTCGACCGGAATCTGTTTGTCGAGCTGCGAGCTGATAAATTGATGTACGCGCTTTGTCGCTTTGCCCTTCGCATCCATCAGGACCAGCTCTTCCGCCTCGCCCTGACCCGAAACAATCGCCATCCCGCCGTCGGCTTTGAGCGCCGCGTCGTAGATGTAATCCGACCCGCGCGCCGCGCCGAGAAACTGGCCGTCCGCGCCGTCAAACCTGAGCACCACGCCGCCGATGACAGCATAGACACGACCCTCGCGGTCTGCGAGCAGGCGGTCGGGGCCTCCGCGAATTTTGGTGAAGTACTGCGTGTCGGTCGGGATCGTCCAGAGTTTTAAGAAATTTCCCTGCGCGTCGAATTTCTGTATCCGCTGCGTGTCGTCCGAGACGTAGATGTTGCCCGCGCCGTCGACCGCCACCTCCTGCGCGTCCTTGAAGAGCCCCGGCCCGGTGCCCTCGCCGAAGGTCAGCACAGACGGCGTCGGAGCCGGCGAGGCTTTGGGCGACATTTGCGGGAGCAGCGATTGCGGCCGGGAGGAGCTTTGCTTGGGGTTGTTCTCCGGCTTGAAGATGATGACAAGGAAGAGGACGAAGAGCGTCCCTCCGATGATCGCCCCGATCTTCCCGACAAAAGATAAGCCCGGCTTGCTCGCCTCCTCCTCCGCGTGGTCGTTGCGCGGCGCGGGACGCAGCTCCGGCGGCACGATGACAGCCGAGTGGCAATAGGGGCACTCGACCGTGCTGCTGTCGATGGGCCTCGATTCCAGCGAGGCGCCGCACTGCGGACATGAAAATGCTTTCATCCTCACGCGCTCCGAACCTGACCTGAGCCGTCGCTTCCTTCAAATCTCTAAACGCGCACGATCCACTGTGAAGCCGTTGAGGTCGCCGAGGGCTGCGAGCGCGAGCGCTTCCGAAGTGAAAGAGGCGCGGGCGACGCGCTGCATGTCTTCGGGCGTGACGGCTTCGAGCCGACTGATGATCTCGTCGGGCGAGATGCGGCGGCCGTGTATGATCTCCTGCCGCGCCAGCGCCCCGGCGCGCATGCTCGACGATTCGAGGCCGAGCAGGATGGATGAGACGGCCTGGTCTTTCGCCAGTTGCAGCTCTTCTTCGCCGACGCTCTCGCGCACGACGCGGCGCAGCTCCGCGAGCGAGAGGTCGATGACTTCGTCAAGCTGTTCGGGCGACGTGCCCGCGTAGATGTTGAAGACGCCCGCGTCCGTGTAGGCGCTCGCGCCCGCGCCGACCGCGTAGGCCAGACCGCGCTCTTCGCGTATCGACTGCCAGAGACGGCTCGAAGTGCCGCCGCCGATGACCGAAGCCAGCAGGGAGGCTGCGTAGCGCTCCTCGCTCCGCGCGTCGGGCCAGGGCGAGGCGATGATGAGATGAGCCTGCTCCAGCTCCTGCTTCTTTTCGATCAGGATCGGAGCGGCGGGCGCGGGCCTGTTCTCCACGATGGCTGTGACATCATCGACAGCACGGCTCTCATCAAAAGCCTGTGCGGCCAGACCGACCAGTTTTTCGTGCTCGACGTTTCCGGCGGCGACGATGACCAGGTTGCGCGGAGCGTATTCGCGCGCATGAAACTCTGCGGTGCGCGCGCGGTTGAAGGTCGAGACGGTCGCGGCCGTGCCTTCGATGGGCAGCCCGAGCGGGTGGTTTGCAAAGTAGGCCGCGTTGAAGAGCTCGCCTAAGAATTCGTCCGGCGTGTCCTCGACCATCTTCATCTCTTCGATGATGACCTTCTGCTCGCGCTGCAAGTCCTCTTCGTCAAAGCGCGGGCGCGCGACCATGTCCGACAGCAGGTCGAATGCCTGCGGCAGAGCCGTGTCCGCGACCTTCATCGTGAAGCCTGTCACTTCATGCGTCGTGAAGGCGTCGAAGTGGCCGCCCAGACGGTCGGATTCGATGGCGATGTCCAGCGCCGTGCGCGTCCGTGTGCCCTTGAAAACAGCGTGTTCGATAAAGTGGCAGATGCCGTTCAGCTCGGCCGCCTCGTGGCGCGAGCCGCGCCGAACCCAGATGCCGACCGTGACGGAACGCAGTCCCGGCATGTATTCGGTTAAAATAGTGAGCCCGTTCGGGAGCCGTGTGGATTGAATCTGATTGCTCATCTTGAATTGAAAAACCGCTTGAGCCTGAAGCCGTGAAATAGGCGTGCCTGATTAAAAAAGCATCGTAACACGCCCCAAAATCGGCGGCAAACGGAAGGGCTGGTCTTGGGTCTCAGGCCTTTGTTCTTTGATGTGTGGCCTACCTTGAATGACCGCACTCAAGGTTGAGCAGCGCACAAAGACCTAAGACCAAAGACCAAAGTTGGGCCGCTTAGCGGCCTCGCGGCATCCCGGAGCCGGAATCCGTCATCTCAGGCTCAGCAACTAAAATCCGTACGATTGCTTGACACGGTTTGCGCGATTGGCGGAAAATGCACGACGTTCAGACGGGTCAACCAAAACAGACTGTAGCTGATTCCGACTGTCAGGCAACGCCCTCGCGCGAGCGCTCCGACCGAAAGTGGCCTCTTGTTTTACAGCGGAGGTGAGATTTCTATGATGCCCAACGGCAGGCCGCACCGAACATTCTGGCGCATGAAGCTGACTCTGCTGGCGATAGTATCGCTCTGCGCGGCCGGTCTGCCGGCGGTCTACGCGGGCGGCAACCCGGCTGGCCCCGCGCTCGGCACGGTCAACGGGCTGGTCAGAGACAATAAAGGAAATCCGCTCGCGGGCGTGGTCATCGCGCTGCTCAAGGAGGGCGCGAGCGAGGTCGTCAAGCAGACGCGCTCGGCCGCCGACGGGAGCTTCACGGCCAAGATCGCTCCCGGCCGCTACAGCCTCCGGGCCGAGGCGGACGGCTTCAGCCCCGCTTCATTCCCGGCCGTCCAGATTCGCCAGAGCGACGAACTGAGCTATCGCTTCAATCTGATCCCGGTCGGCTACGGCCGGACGACGCCTGAGCGCCGCCCCGACCGCGACAGCTCCAAGTGGAGGCTCCGCGCAGCGCAGAGCCGCCGCTCGATCTTTCAGGCGCAGGACGGCGAAGATCAAACCATCACCGCCGCGCTCGAAGCGGATGAGAACGACGCTGTCGCTGATGAGCTTGCGAGCGCGGGCGCGGTCTCGTCTCGCTCCGAATGGAAACGGCGCGCGCGCACAGAGGGCGTGATCGAGACTTACGCCGTCGCCTCTTCAAACAATCTCGCGCCCGGCTACGTCGGCATCAACTTCGCCGTCGCACAGCCGACCGCCAAAAACGTCGAGCTCATCTTTGCCGGACAATTCGGAGCCGGGCCGACAGCCCCGCAGAGACTTGAGACGACCGCACGCCTTCGCGTTAATGATCGTCATAACCTGAGCCTGAGCATGGGCGGGATGCGGCTCGGCACACTGGATACGAAGCAGCAGCGCGAGACGCTCGGACAGGTCTCTCTGCGCGCAATCGATGAATGGGTCGTGCGTGACGGTGTGGTCATCGTCTTCGGCCTCGATTATTCGCGCTTCGTCGGCAAGGGCAACGCCTCTGCCATCACGCCGCGCATCGGCGTGCAGTATGACGCCAACGCGCGAACGCGCCTCAAGGCGGCCTACGCGCCCGGCGGCGAAGAGACAGAGGCGCAGAGCGTCATCGCCTTTGAGGACAGCCGCGTGATCTTCAAGCAGGCGGCGCAGGCTCCGGTCGCGCTCGTGGACGGGCGCGCGGTGATGGAGCAGAGCCGCCGCTTCGAGTTCGGCGTCGAAAGAGTTCTCGATAATGAATCGAGCGTCGAGGCGACGGCCTTCTTTGACACGACGACGGGACGCGGCGTCGGCCTGATGAGCGCTTCCTTAGCGGGCTTTAACGGCGAGAGCGGCGAAAGCCTGATGAGCGTCGCCAATCAGGAGGGCGGAGCGCGCGGCCTGCGCGTCGTCTACTCGCGCCGCATCAGCCACATCCTGAGCGCGTCGGCCGGATACTCCTTAGGGCGCGGCCAGAACCTCTCGCCGAACGGCCTGACCAATCCGGCGGAGCTTTTTGACAGCGGCTTTTTCCAGACCGTCGCCGCGCAGCTCAACGCGGACATGGGACGCGGCCTGAACATACGCACGGTCTTCCGCTTCTCGCCGTCGGCGACAGTCTTTGCCATCGACCCGTTCGCGGGCCGCCTGGCGGTCTTCGATCCGTCGCTCAGCATCCTGATCACACAGGAGCTGCCGACCTTCGGACTGCCGGTGCATGCAGAGGCCGTGATCGACGCGCGCAACCTGCTCGACACGCAGGTCGGGGTCGAGGACGGTGAGAAACAGACGCTCGTCAACGCCATGCGGAGGTCTCTGCGCGGCGGGATTTCGGTCAGATTCTAAAACGGCTTAAAAGGGGAAGGGAAAGCGTGTGAAAAGGGTCCGGCTGTAACTCCCTTTTCCCTCTTTCCTTTCCCTTTTCTGCCTGTTACTCCAAATTCTTGGGCGACTCCAAAATTTTGGATAAGCCTCGCGCCTCCTCTTTACCGGTAATTCCGGGCCAATCGTGCTTTCCAAAGAGAGGAAGCGGCGTGTAGAGAACAGTTGCTGGGCGCTCGCGCAGGTTCTGGCCGGGAACGAGCCTGAGCGGTTTCGGGCCGGGAACGGCTGGAACATTGCTTGCCTGATTTTGACTGATGTTGGAGTGTGCTCGACGTAAAGAGGGGAAGAGGGCTCTGTGAAAGGCTCCGGGCTGACAACGCGGACATGGGTGCTGCTGATTCTGGCGGCCCTCTTGGCGGCTGCCGGCATCCTCAATTTCACGCAGCGCGCGACGCACAAATTCCCTCCGACCGACGGCGTGACCTGGGTTCAGACCCCGCAGGGCATCATCGCGCAGCGGGTCGAGCTTAACCATGCAGGCGCGCGCGCGGGCATCATCGCGGGCGACCGGCTCCTCGGCATCAGCCATGACGAGACCAATTTCGAGGAGGTCGCGAACGCCAGCGAGGTGCAGATCTTCCTCGAAGAGGCGGGCGTCGGCAGCCACCTGACCTACTATTATGAGCGCCCGTCAAATCCGTCCGAGACGCGCTTCTACTACGCAGACCTCTACAGCCTGGACTCCAAAGCCAGATGGACCGAGCATGACCTGTATCTCAAATTCATCGGGCTCATCTATCTTTTCGTCGGACTCTTCGTGCTCTTCAAGCAGGGCGGGCGCGCGCCCTTCGCGCTGCACTTCGCGAGCGTCTGCCTGGTGGCCTTCGTCTTCCATTTCTACAAGCCCATCGGCACGTTCGAGGACTTGGACCTCGCCATCGCGTTTCTCGATGACGCGGCGTTTATCCTGTTCGCTCCGCTCTTCCTGCACTTCTGCGCCATCTATCCGACGCGCTATCACCTGTTGAGCAAGCGCCGCTGGCGAGCCTGCCTGCTCTACGTTCCGGCGTTCGTGCTCCTGCTCGTAGCGGCGGTCGCGTATTTCGTCTCGCCCACGCGCCTCGTGCGCTTCGGCGTGACGGAAAACTTCGATCTCCTCGGACGCTTCGACAAAGCCGCCTTCATCCATTTCTGGCTGGCCCTGACGGTCGGGACGGGCATCCTCGTCTGGCGCTTCATCAAGAGCAAGTCGACGGTCGTTCGCCAGCAGTTGAAGTGGGTCATGTGGGGCGCGATCATCGCCGTCACGCCGCTTACTTTGCTGTATGGTGCGCAGCACTTCTTAGGGCTGGAGGGCGAGCGCTGGATGACGGACATCGCGGTCGTGCCGCTGCTCCTGATTCCGCTCGCCTTCGGCCATTCGGTCGTGCGGTATCGCCTGATGGACGTGGACATCGTCGTGCGGCGCGCGGTCGTCTATAGCTTGACGACGCTGGCGATTGCGCTCCTCATCGGCGGGGTCGTGTGGCTGGCCGGAGTCTACGCGCTGGGCGATGCGGTGACGCCGGGCGAGATCACTTTCCGCGTCATCATCGCGGTCGTGGCGATGGCCGTGATCGTGATGGTTGCCGCGCCGATCAAGAATTTCTTACAGGAGCGGGCCGACCGCTTCTTTTACGGCGAGACGTATGACATGCGCCAGGGCCTGCTCGATTTCGGGCGCACGCTTTCGGCGACGACGGCGCTGGAGCCATTGCTGAACGCGCTCGTCAGTCGTCTCCAACAAGTCCTGAGCGTCGAGCGCGTCGCCATCTTTATCGAAGACAAGCGCGACCCGGCGGGCTATCGCGTGGCGCGCGCGGCCGGACTCTCGACGGCGGTCATTGTGCCGCCGGATTTCCGCGAGATGATTCGCCGCCGCTCGGCCGAAACCGGAGTCGTGCGCGCGGACGACCTGGACCTCCTGCCGGACACGAGCGGCTTTGTGCGTCGGGCGCTGCATTACTACGTGCCGTGCGTGGTGCGCGGCCGGATGGTGGCCGTGATCGGCCTCGGGCGTTCGGCGGACGGCGCGCTGCTCTCTTCGGAGGACGTGGAAATCCTGCGCACAGTTTCAGGCTACGTCGCGGTGGCGATTGAGAACAGCCTGCTCTATCAGGAGCAGCAGGAGCGCGCGGCAGAGCTGGCGCTCTTGAAGGAGTTCAACGAATCCATCGTCGAGTCGGTCAACATCGGCCTGCTCGCGGTCGACCTCGACGGGCGCGTGACGCGCTGCAACTCTTCTCTGGAAGAGATGCTCGGCATCCGCCGCGACGAGGCCATCGGCCAGCACGTCGAAGAGCTCTTCGCGGAGGATTTCGCGGAGACGCTGGCGCAGGTCCTGGGCGGCGAGCGCTGGCGGCTGACGGAGCTGCGCAACATCTACAAGCTGCACACGGCGGCGCGGGACGGACGTGGACTAATCCTGAACATCGCGCTCGCGCCCCTGCAGTCCGAGACCTCCGGGCGCACCGGCGCGCTCGTCGTCCTCGAAGACGTGACCTCGCGCGTGCGTCTCGAAGAGCAGTTGCAACAGCGCGAAAAGCTTTCGAGCATCGGCCTCCTGGCAGCGGGCGTCGCGCACGAAGTCAACACGCCGCTGACCGGAGTCTCTTCCTACACGCAGATGCTCCTCGGCATGCTGCCTGAGACAGACCCGAAACACGCGCTCCTGCAAAAAGTTCGACGGCAGGCCGACCGCGCCTCGAACATCGTCAACAACCTGCTCAACTTTTCGCGCACGGGCGGCGCGACCGAGTTTACGGAAGTCGACGTGCATCGAGTACTGGACGACACGCTGCAACTCCTGGAGCCGCAGCTGCGCCGGAGCCAGATCGAAGTCGTGCGCGACTATGAAGCAGACCTGCCCAAAGCTTTCGGCAACGCCGGAAAGATGCAACAGGTCTTTACCAACCTGCTGCTTAATTCGCGCGACGCCATCATGGACAGCGGCCGCATCAGCCTCAACACCTCTTCGGGCGAAGATGATTCGCTCGTCATCGAGATCACGGACACGGGCATCGGCATCGCGCCCGAAAACGTCGCCAAGATCTACGATCCGTTCTTTACCACCAAAGGCGTCGGGCGCGGGACAGGGCTCGGCCTCGCCATCTCTTACGGCATCGTGCAGGAGCACTCCGGCCACATCACGGTCGAGAGCGCGCCCGGCCGCGGCACCACCTTCCGCATCACGCTTCCCACGGCGGAGGCACACACGCAGCTCCGCGTCGCGGCGGGCGATTAACCTTCAAATCTCAAATCATGGAAACAGGAAACGCAAAGCTGGTGAGCCAGGCTTATGAAGCCTTCGCGCGCAGGGATGTGGCGGCGGTGATGGCTCTGGTCGATCCGCAGATCGAGGTGCGGCAGACGGAGTTGCTGCCGTGGGGCGGGACGTACACGGGCACGCAGGGCTTGCTGGGATTCTTCACCCGCCTGCTCTCGCACGTGGATTCGCGCGTCGAGGTCGAAGAGTACATCGAGGCGGGCGAGCAGGTCATCGCCATCGGCTACACGCGCGGCGAGGTCAGGCAGAGCGGCCGCCACTTCGATGTCCGCCTCGCACACGTCTGGACGGTGAAGGACGGCAAGCTCGCGCGCTTTGAGCCCTACGTCGACACGCCGCGGATGCTTGAGGCGCTCGCTCTTTAGCCGCGCTCTGTTGTCAGGAGAGACTAAATGAAGAGAGACGCTTTCTTAAAGATCGCCGTGGCGGGTTTGATCCTCCTGTGCCACATCTCTGCGCGGGCGCAGGACGCCTCATCATGGAAACGGAATATCTCACTGGGCAACGGCGCACGCGCGATGAATCATCTGGCGGAGGCCGAAAAATGGTATCTCGCAGCCCTCAAGGATGCACGGAAATTCGGTTCCGAGAGCTCACAGATGATATCGACGATGGAGCGGCTGGCTGCCGTCTACGCCGCGCAGGGCAAATACGCAGACGCCGAGCCCTTGTATCAGGAAGTGGTCAAGCTCACGGCCAAACTGATGGGGAAATATGAGAACCCGGTGGTGCTCGGGAGAAACGATAGAACCCTCTTAAAAATCGAGACCGGCTCGGGGCCTGAGTTCTATGATTCCGAGGTGGGCGCGTATAAAGAGGCGCGACGCCTGTTCATCGAAAGCACGCAGGACCTGATCGACTGCTACAAAGCAGAGCGCAAATTTCCGGAGGCCGAGCAAAGCGCTCTGAGGCTGATCGAGACGCTCAAAAAGAGCGCATTCAGACCGGAAAAAAGATTGAACAATGCCTCCGCGATTAATGAGAGCCTGGCAGATGCCTATGACGAGCTGGCGACACTGTATCTCGTTCAGGACAAAGCGGTGGCGGCCGAATCGGCTTACAATCAGTCCCTCGCGCTGCGCGGCGATCCAGATTCGGTAGACCTCAAGGCTGCGCTGACGCTCGAAAACTTGGCGGTTCTCTATGCCCGGCAGGGGCGATATGAAAAGGCCGAGCCGCTGTTTCGACAATCTCTGTCGATCTTCGAGAAATACCTCGGCCCAGACAACGCGCGACTCAAGAGCCTGCTGGAAAATCTGGCTCTCTTGCTGCGTAAGACCGCCCGCCTGGTCGAAGCGGAGAAGATGTCGGAACGCGCGCAGAAGATCGGCGGGCGGAAGCAGAACTAATACGGTGGTGACCTCAATTCAACTCTCTGCGCTTTCCCTGCGACTTCTCTGCGTCTCTGCGTTGAGTGTTTGCCAATATCATCTCAACGCAGAGACGCAGAGTTCACGCAGAGAAATCGCAGAGAAAAACAATTTAGGACTTTACTAAACGGCTCTCAGGTTATTTCTTCTCCGAGGGTGGCGGCTCGCCCGCGCCGCGTGCGCGGTTGAAGGGCGAGGAGGGGAGCCAGCGCGGCATCGCTTCCTGATTGGCGACGCGGAGGCCGATGAGCATGCCGATGACCGAGACCGTGCGCGCGCCGTCCCAGTTCCAGTCCGGACGGACGATGTCTCCCGGCTGATGATAGTCGGTCGCCATCCATGCCTGCGCGCGCATGATCCACTTCGACGTCTCGCCTTCGGGGCCGCCGAGCAGCATCAGCGACGGCACGCCCTTCCTGACGAACGCGTAATGGTCTGAGCGATAGAAAACGCCCTCTTCCGGCAAAGGGTCTGCCGTCAGAATCATGCCGGTCGCGTCCAGCACCTCTTTCATCACCGGGCCGAGGTCCGAATACTCCGCGCCGAATCCGACGATGCGCTTGACCGGCGCATACACCTCCGTCCCGATGCCGTCAAAGTTCAAGTCGGCCGCGATCTTCTCCAGCGGCCACGTCGGATTCTTCGTCCAGTATTCCGCGCCGAGCAGCCCGTACTCTTCGCCCGTCACCGCGAGAAAGATCATCGAGCGGCGCGGGCGTGGCGAACTCTTCGTGAAGGCTTCGGCGATGGAGACGAGCTCTCCGACGCCGAGCGCGTTGTCGGCCGCGCCCGGATAAATCTTGCCGGACGAAGTGATGCCGAAGGCGTCGTAGTGCGCAGTGTAGACGACGGCCTCGCTCTTGAGGCGCGCGTCCGAGCCTTCGAGCACGCCGACGACGTTACTGCCCGTCACCTGCTCGCGCTTGACCGTCACCTCCATTGCGACAGCCTTACTCACCTCGCGCGAAACCGATTCGCCCGTCTCAGCTTTCGCCAGCAGCTCCGCTAAGGTCGTGCCCGTTCCGGCCAGCATCTTATTCGCCGCAGCATCGCTGACGAGCATGATGGGCGGGAGCTTGAAGGGGGCCGCGGGCGCGTCCGCCAGCGCGACGTTGCGCCGCACGAGGTAGTCGGCGATCTCCTTATACGAGGCCTGCGGCGTGCTCGCGTTGGCGTAAATGATGCCCGCCACGCCGTGCCCGATCAGATTGCCGGCGATGGCGCGCAGGTTCGCTTCCTGCGCCCACTGTGCCGCGCTGACGTTCTTAGGCTGACCTCTCAGGACCATCACGACCTTGCCTTTGACATCCACTCCGGCCAGGTCATCGCGCTTGAGGGCTTCGGACGTGACGCCGTAGCCGACGATGACGAGCGGCGCGCTCGCCGGATTCTTATCCGCCGTGAAGGGAGGCGCGGGCACGAAATCCTCGCCGAGCATAAAGCTGTCGTCTCCGACCTTGAGCGAGGTTTCCGAAGAGACTTCCGTGCTTCTGAATCTGACCGCCTGCAGGTAGCCGCCCGCGTCGCCGAGCGGCTTCAGGCCGAGCTGTTTGAATTTATCGGCGATGTATTTCGCCGCCCGCTCGCCGCCCGCCTGTGCTGTGCCGCGCCCCTCCATCGCTTTGTCCGAGAGCGCGGTCGTCACTTCGCGCAGGGTCTCGACACGCACGCGCGCCGAAGCCTTGCTCTCGGCCGCCGAAAGAGTCGCCGTGGTCTGCGGCGCAGTGCCTTGTCCTGAGACGACGGTCGTGAGCAGGAGCGAGGCGAGCAGCCAGCCAGTCAGAATTCGTGCGCGCATCTGTGCGGAACGGAACGGCAGTTTCATGATTTCTCCATCTGTGTTTTGAGATAACCTTCCAAGAGGTAGCTCAAGTATACGCGAGAATGGCGGTTTTAGTTCAGGGCGGAACTTAACCAACATTTAAGCCGCGCGTAACTTTTAGTTAGGGATGGAGGGTTAGGCTGCGATCACTACTCAAACATCTTGCCTGTAATTGCGGACGAAACGAAAAAAGGAGGCATCCCCTGCCTCCTTTTTCCGTTT
>JAFBAJ010000631.1 GCA_019247865.1 Acidobacteriota bacterium | reverse complement strand
TCGCACGCCCGCCTCGCCCTTCGTGATGGCATTGCTCAAACTGGTCGTCGGCTTCGCAGAGTCCATGCCGTCAACCTTAAAGTCGTTCGAGCGCCCGCGATTGCCGCTGGCGCTTATTCCGGGACCTGCACTGAAGTCCCCGGACCCCGCGCTCTCCGACACCACGGGCGCGCTCGCGCTCGCGTTCCCGACGCCGACGACTGTGGTTTCAGTCGTCACGCCCGGCTCGTAAGTCTGCGGTTCCAGGTTCAAGTCCTGCGGGATCGGGACGACCGGGCGATAGCGATAGAGCGGCTGTTGTATCGGCTGGATGAAAGAGATGGGCGTGCCGGAGACGAGCGAGAGCTGGACGCCTCGCCAATCGTCCTCGCTCACGTTGTCCACGATGGCCCAGCCCTGAAAGAAGGGCTGCCCGGTCGAATCGAGCACGACGCGATACGAGGTCTTCCAGATCGGCGCGGCGACGGTGTAGCTGACGACCATCTCGCGCTGTCCCGCGCCGTCCGAGGTGACGACGATGGTCTTGGCGTCGCGCCTGCGCGCGGAGGCCGAAGCGTCCGCGAACTGCGAAACGTCGCGCCGCGCTCCTTCATCCACCAGACGCACTGAGCGCACCTCGGCCAGATCGAAGCTCATCAGCTCGCCCGCCTCCGAAGCGATGACCAGCGTGCGCGTGATGAGCGGAGGCTTGTTCGCGTCGATCTGCGACTTGCGCTCTTCGATGGTCAGGATCGCGCCCGTCGCCGTGCGGCTCGCGGTCTGGACGACCACGCGCGCGCCCTGAAGTTGCTTCAAGACTCCGGCCAATCCGCCCTGCGCGTCGTCCGCATCGGTTCCGGCTTCGATGGAGAAGGGGATTTCCGTCAGGCGCGCGGCCGGCGGAGCGGAGGAGTTGTAGCTGACGGCCCCGATCTGCCCGCGCCCCAGATCGAGCACGACCATCGACTTGAGGACATCGTCCACCTGCGATTGCTTGAACTGCAGATCGATCTCCGCGTGGCCCGTCACCATACCGCGCCGCTCGAAGTAGGCGACGCCGTTACTGTAGATGATGACGCGACGGATGGGAAGCTGCTCGCCTTTGGCTTGCGGCGCGGTCGAAGTGGCGAGGGCGCGCACGCCTGCTGCGGCGCGAGTCCGGCCGCGCGTCTGTGCGAAAGCGTGCGGCGCGAGCATGAAAAGCATCAAAATCAAAGTTACAAGCTGCTTCATAAAAAGTTCCGGCCTCCTGCCGTGTGTGTCTGCTAAAGCTGTCTCTGTTAAGACCCTGCGGAGGGTCTGCGCGTTCCATCTGATGGCTGTTTGGATGCAGATTTTTCTGCTCCGTCCTTTGCAGAGAACGATTTACAGGAAAATTCCTGCGTCTCCTGCTCGCTGGACAGTCCGTGGGCGGCATGTTAAATTGCTTTGTCTTTTAATCTTAGCGGTTGCCGCCAAAGTTTTAAGGGCGGATTTACTGCGGTCTGGGAGGACCATCTGGTCAAGTTATGTCGTTAGCCAAAGAAACCAAAGAAAAGATCGTCACGGATTTTCGCACGCACGAAGCGGACACCGGTTCGCCGCAGGTGCAGATTGCCCTGCTCAGTCAGCGGATCAACGAGCTGACCGAGCACTTCAAAACACACAAGAAGGATAACCACTCGCGGCGCGGCCTCTTGAAGATGGTCTCGCAGCGCAGGAGCCTGCTCGATTACCTCAAACGCAAAGACATAGAGCGTTATCACGAGGTCGTCAGCCGACTCGGCTTGCGTCGCTAAGCTTGAGGACGTCAGGATATACCGAAGAGAGCGCTTCGAGTCTCTAACTTAACAGTCGCATCCATCGAAGAGCCTGTGCCAGTGCCGAACGTGACGGCGCATAACTGCTGCGCAGGGCGGATGCGAGCCGTAGCCCTTAGGCCGCAAAACCAGAAGGCGACGCAATGCTTCACGGCAATGACGCGAGGCAGCGTCGCCTTTAATTTTGGGCGCGAGATGCTTTTTCCGTTCCGGCTGCTCTCTTTCGCGCCTCACGTAGCGCGAAAGAGAGCCAGCCTCGAAGGCCGGATGGTCGCGGATTGACACTTTACATCCCACTGGGTGCGGCGGATGAGACGCCCGAGCCCTCCTCGCTCGCTTGAAACAGAACGAGCGGGAAGTCAGAAGGAGAACAACTACATTATGCCAGTCAAGAAATATCTGAAAGAATCGATCAAGCTCGGTGATAAGGAGCTGACGGTTGAGACCGGGCGGGTCGCCAAACAGGCATCCGGTTCGGTCGTCATACGCTACGGCGACACGATGCTGCTCGTCGCGGCCGTCGGCGCCAACAGCCCGCGCGAGGGCATAGACTTTTTCCCGCTCACGGTCGAGTATCGTGAAGCCAATTTCGCCGCCGGACGCATTCCCGGCAACTACTTCAGGCGCGAGGGTCGTCCCAACGAAAAAGAAATCCTGACCGCACGCATGATCGACCGCCCCTGCCGCCCGCTCTTCACCGAAGGTTATCGCAACGAAACACAGGTCATCGCTTCGGTCATCTCGGCCGACCCGGACAACGACCCGGATGTCATCGCCATCACCGGAGCTTCGTGCGCGCTCTATCTTTCGGACATTCCGTTTTCGACGCCGATCGCGGGCGTGCGCGTCGGCTTGATTGATGGCCGCTACATCATCAACCCGACCTATGACGAAAGGCGCGAGTCGCGCATCAATCTGATCGTCGCCGGAACCGAAGAGGCCATCGTGATGGTCGAAGCCGGAGCCAGCGAGGTCACCGAAGAGATCATGGTCGAAGCCCTGATGCTCGCGCACAAGGAGATCAATCGTCTCTGCCGCTGGCAGAAGGAGCTCTACAAAGCGCTGGAGATTCAGAAGCGCGAAGTCACGCCGCCCGTCCTCAACGAAGAGATGCTCGGCGAGATCGAACGGAACTACGCTGAGCGGCTGCGCGCCTCGCTCGACACCTCCGGGCAGGACAAGATCAGCTCTTATGCCGCGGTCGACGCGCTCAAGAAAGAGGTCGTCGAGTCTTATCCGGAAGACCAGCCGGAACAGCGCCAGATGGCGAAGAAGATCTTTGACCACCTCAAAGAGACCATCTTCCGCGACGACATCCTGAACAAGCGTCGCCGCCCGGACGGCCGCCGCTTCTCGGAGATTCGTCCGATCACCTGCGAGGTCGGCTGGCTGCCGCGCGTCCACGGCTCTTCGCTCTTCACGCGCGGCGAGACGCAGGCGATAGTGACGACCACGCTCGGAACCAAAGACGACGAGCAGTTCATGGACGACCTGGAGAGCGGCGAGATCAAGCGCCGTTTCATGCTCAACTATAACTTCCCGTCCTTCTCTGTCGGCGAGGTCGGCCGCTTCGGCTCTCCCGGACGCCGCGAGATCGGCCACGGCGCGCTCGCGCGCAGAGCCATCGAGCCCGTCCTGCCCGAAGAATCAGAGTTTCCCTACACCCTGCGCATCGTCTCCGACATCACCGAATCGAACGGCTCGTCTTCGATGGCCTCGATCTGCGGCGGCATCCTGTCGTTGATGGATGCGGGCGTGCCCTTGAAGAGAGCGGTCGCGGGCGTCGCGATGGGGCTCGTCATGGAAGGGAACCGCTACGCGATCCTTTCTGATATCGCCGGGGCTGAGGACCACTATGGCGATATGGATTTCAAGGTAACCGGGACGAAGGATGGCATCACCGCGCTTCAGATGGATATCAAGGTGAGCGGGATCAACGCCATGATCCTGCAGGAGGCATTGGAACAGGCCAAAAAGGGCCGAATTCACATCCTTGGCAAAATGGCGGAGGCCATCGAAGGACCTCGGGAAGACATTTCACCGTACGCTCCGCGTATCATTACTCTTAAGATCCATCCTGACAAGATCCGCGATGTTATCGGCAAGGGCGGCTCGGTCATACGCTCGATCACCGAGGAAACCGGAGCCAAGATCGATATCGAAGATGATGGAACCGTGTCCATCGCCACTGCGGACGGCGAAGCTGCTGAGGCCGCCATCGCTCGCATCAAGGCGATCACCGCGGAGGCAGAGATCGGTGAAACGTATCTCGGGACCGTATCGAGGATCGTTGACTTCGGCGCCTTCGTCGAGATCATCCCGGGGCTGGACGGCCTGCTGCACATTTCAGAGATCTCAGACCGACGCGTCAAGG
>JAFBAJ010000585.1 GCA_019247865.1 Acidobacteriota bacterium | reverse complement strand
CATCTGCTGCTTCCATTATCGCAAATGGATCAGTCGGCAGTCACCACGGCAGGGTTCGTTTTCATCGCTGCTTCGGCGGCTTCGACATTGTCAAACATCTGGAAAATCTGCGATACGCGCGTCAATTCGAGAATCGTGCGTGCGCGTTTGCCGACACCGACGAGCGCCATGCGCCGTCCGGTCTTGTCGCGCGCAGTTTGGCCGCGGACGAGAAGAGCGACGCCGGTGCTGTCCACGTAGGGGACCCCGGTCATGTCGATGATGGTTGTTTGCGACTGATCTTCTTGGAGCTGGTACTGCAAGTCGAAGCAGTCGAAGACCGTGATCGGTCCTTGCAATGTGAACACGATACTGGATGCGGTAGTGCCCGGGCCGGCGGTGACCGTCAGCTTGTCCATCGGAGCCAATTGTGGCACTTTGCTTTGCGTTTGGGAAGAGAAACAGTGTGTTACAAGATGTAGCGGCTTAAGTCCTGGTCTTTGGCGATCCCTTCGACCGCTTTACAAACGTATGCGGCATCAATTTTGAAGGCGGTGCGACCTTCTTTTACCCAGTCGGGAGCTTCGAAACTGACTTCATCGAGGAGCTTCTCCATAATGGTGTGAAGGCGGCGGGCGCCGATGTTTTCTGTGTTCTCGTTGACGCGGAAGGCGAAGTTGGCGATCTCTTCAATCGCGTCGTCGGTGAAGCTGAGATTGACGCCCTCGGTCTCCATCAGCGCCCGGTACTGCTTGATGAGCGCGTTCTTCGGCTCAGTCAGGATGCGTTTGAAGTCGTCAATCGTGAGCGGCTGCAACTCAACGCGGATCGGGAAGCGGCCTTGCAGTTCGGGGATCAGGTCCGAAGGCTTGGCGACGTGAAAGGCTCCGGCGGCGATGAACAGAATGTGATCGGTGCGCACCATGCCGTATTTGGTATTGACCGATGTGCCCTCGACAATCGGCAGAATGTCGCGCTGCACGCCCTCGCGCGATACGTCGGGGCCGTGCCCACCCTCGCGCCCGGCAATCTTGTCAATCTCGTCGAGGAAGATGATGCCGCCCTGCTCGACCCGTTCCAGGGCGATGCGCGCCACCTGATCCATATCCACGAGCTTCTGCTCCTCTTCCTGGAGCAGGTAGTCCATCGCTTCGTCTACGCGCATCTTGCGCTTCTTGGTGCGCCCGCCGAAGAGGCCGGGGATCATGTCCTTCATGTTGATATCCATCTCCTCGATTCCCTGATTGGTGTAAATCTCAAACGATGGATAGTTCTTTTCGCGGACTTCAAGTTCGACGATGCGGCTGTCGAGCCGTCCCTCGTGCAGCTGCTTGCGGAGCTTCTCGCGCGTGCGCGTCTGCGCCTCGGACGTCGCTTCCGGTGTGTCCTCGATCTGCTCGACGGAGGTTGATTTGTTGGCCGGCAGCAGCAGGTCGAGGAGCCGCTCCTCGGCGTTGTGCTCGGCCTTGTCGGCGATCTCTTCCGCCTTCTCGGCTCGCACCAGGTCAATCGAGATCTCGGTCAGGTCGCGGATCATGGATTCGACATCACGCCCGACGTAGCCGACCTCGGTGAACTTCGAGGCCTCGACCTTGATGAAGGGCGAGGACGAGAGGCGGGCGAGGCGGCGGGCGATCTCGGTTTTACCGATGCCGGTCGAGCCGATCATGATGATGTTTTTCGGCATTACGTCCTGCGCCAGGTCGGGCGGCAGTTTCTGGCGGCGCACGCGGTTGCGCAGCGCGACCGCCACGGCGCGCTTGGCCGCCGCCTGCCCAACGACGTGCTTGTCCAGCTCGGCCACGATCTGGCGCGGCGTCAGCTCATCCAGGCTGAGCGATTCTTCGATTTCACCGGAAAGGTAGATGACCATATGGAGTCGGGAGCAGGAAGCAGAGAGTCGCGGGTAGGGAATGAGGGAGAATCGCTTCGATACCTATTCCCTACCCGCTACTCTCTACCCCCCACTCCCTGATTTCAGATTTCTTCGATCACTAGATTCAAATTGCTGTAGATGCAGATTTGCCCGGCGATCCGCATGGCTTCCTCGGCAATGCGGCGGGCCGGGAGTTCCGTGTGGCCGGCCAGCGCTCGCGCCGCCGCCAGCGCATATG